>JBJOIB010000047.1:0-3066 GCA_046047375.1 Bacteroidota bacterium | reverse complement strand
GTCGATCGTTGATTACACCGACCGCACCACATGCGTTATTTTTGGTGACGGCGCAGGGGCTGTTTTGTTGGAGCCAAGTGAGGAGGGCGTTGGAATACTGGATAGCATTCTTCGTTCCGATGGTTCAGGAAGAGTGCACTTGCATCAAAAGGCGGGCGGTTCTGTTCGTCCGGCTTCCATGGAAACCGTTGCCAACAAAGAACATTTTGTGTATCAGGAAGGGCAGCCTGTTTTCAAAGCTGCGGTTACCAGCATGGCCGATGTTTCTGCCGAAATCATGGAAAAGAACGGGTTGTCATCAGACGATGTTCAGTGGTTGGTTCCGCATCAGGCAAACCTTCGCATTATTGACGCTACGGCTCGCCGCATGGGATTGACCGACGAGAAAGTGATGATCAACATCCAGCGTTATGGCAATACAACTTCAGGTACTATTCCGCTGTGTTTATGGGAGTGGGAGCCACGTTTGAAGAAAGGAGATAACATCATTCTTTCGGCATTTGGTGGTGGATTTACCTGGGGTGCCATATATTTGAAATGGGCTTACGACCCAAAATAACCTTGAAACAGTTCAAACCAGTATAATTAACAAATACCATCAGGATGAACCTTACTGAAATTCAGGATCTGATTAAGTTCGTTGCCAAGTCAGGCGTGAACGAGGTTGAAATCGAGCAGAAAGATTTCAAAATCATCATACGATCAGACAATCGCAAAGGTCGTGGTGCGGACCAACCTCAGCAGATCATCGCTATGCCAATGCCGCAGCAATTACCGGCTGCTGCTCCTGCGCCAGCTGCTGTTGCACCAACTGCGCCGGTGGCCGCTGCTGCTCCTGCCGCTCCTGCTGCTGCTGATAGCAATAAATACATCGAGATAAAATCTCCAATGATTGGCACCTTCTATCGCCGACCGGCACCAGACAAACCTATGTTCTGTGAAGTGGGCTCTACCATCAAAACCGGTGATGTGCTTTGCATCATCGAGGCGATGAAACTCTTCAACGAAATTGAGTCTGAAGTAACCGGAAAGATTGTGAAGATTTTAGTTGACGACAATTCGCCAATTGAATACGATCAGCCGTTGTTCCTTGTAGATCCATCGTGATCATAAACCAAAACGCACGCTATGTTTAAAAAAATTCTGATTGCGAACCGCGGAGAAATCGCACTTCGCGTCATACGCACGTGCAAGGAGATGGGCATCGCAACGGTGGCTGTATACTCCAAAGCTGATGCGGAAAGTTTGCATGTGCGCTTTGCGGATGAAGCCGTATGCATCGGCCCTGCGGCCAGCCGGGATTCGTACCTAAAAATACCGAACATCATTGCGGCAGCTGAGATCACAAACGCCGACGCTATTCACCCGGGGTATGGATTTTTGTCTGAAAACGCTCAGTTTTCCCGCGTTTGCAGAGAGAACAATATCAAATTCATAGGCGCCAGCCCTGAGAACATCGAGTCTATGGGCGATAAAGCATCGGCCAAGCAGACCATGAAAGAGGCGGGCGTACCGACCATTCCCGGGTCTGAAGGACTTTTAGATAGTCTTGATGATGCTCTTCAAACAGCGCGTGAGATCAAGTACCCTGTCATGTTGAAGGCAACAGCCGGAGGCGGTGGAAAGGGAATGCGCGTTTGCCACAACGACGACGATATTCGCGATGCATGGGAAACCACGCGCAGGGAGGCAGGTGCTGCCTTCGGGAACGACGGTATGTACATGGAGAAGTTCATAGAAGAGCCGCGTCACATCGAGATTCAAATTGCGAGTGACCAGTTCGGAAAGGCTTGCCACTTGTCTGAGCGCGACTGTTCTATTCAGCGCCGCCACCAGAAACTAGTTGAGGAAACCCCTTCCCCCTTCATGACTGATGAATTGCGTGAGCAGATGGGTCAGGCGGCTATCAAAGCTGCGGAGGCGGTGAAGTATGAGGGTGTTGGCACCATTGAATTTTTGGTTGATAAAAACCGCAACTTCTATTTCATGGAGATGAACACCCGTATTCAGGTGGAACATACCATTACGGAAGAGGTGATTAACTACGACTTGATCAAAGAGCAGATCAAGCTGGCATGGGGAGATCCTATTAGTGGACGCAACTATTACCCTAAGATGCATGCTATTCAGTGCCGCATCAATGCCGAAGACCCATTCAAAGGCTTTGTTCCTAGTCCGGGACTGATTACAGATTACCATGCACCGGGCGGACATGGCATCCGCGTAGATACCCACGCTTACGCTGGTTACCGGGTACCACCTTTTTATGACTCAATGATTTCCAAGTTGATTGCCGTAGCTCAGACACGCGAAGAGGCGATTAAGAAGATGCAGCGCGCGTTGGATGAGTACATCATTGAAGGTATCAAAACCACCATTCCTTTTCATCAGAAACTGATGCGTGATGAGAAGTTCCGCAGTGGAAACTTCACCACGAAGTTTATGGAATCTTTTGATTTAGAAAAGTAAGCTATTATGTTATATAGCAAGGGCATCCTTCCAGATGCCCTTTTTTTGTTCCTATTGAAATCTTTGGGACTACGTTATACAGAATGAGAAGGAGAAGGAGATGTAATGAAATAATAGGGGTTATCTCCTTTGAGCCAATCCGTTTTGTAGTTAACACTTTAAACAATTAGTTGGTGCTATGTTCAATACACACCACCCATGTGAAGAAACTGCAATGATGTTAGGTTTTTAGACGTAAACCCAGCTTGCCATTATTTGACTGTGTCTTTGAAGGCTACTATCACGCATGATCTACCAACTCCCATGTGAATGAAACCTAATCTTGCTGAAAGGAAGGAAAAATTACCCCTTCATTCGACGAACAATTCCTGTAGTAGAAAAACCATCTACCAAGGGAATGGCAGCTACTTGACCGCCACAGGCGCGCACCAAATCGGAGCCTACCATATAAGTTTTCGCCTCAGGATTGGTTTCGTTTGGATCATAATCACCGCCTTTGACCAATACATTGGGTTGCAACGCAGCAATGAGGTCATAAGGCGTAGCTTCTCCAAAGATGACTACAGCGTCTACACAGCGCAGAGCAGCCAGAACAGA
>JBJOIB010000046.1:0-3525 GCA_046047375.1 Bacteroidota bacterium | reverse complement strand
GCGCCGAGTTCATCGGGTCGCATAAATCGGAACAAACCTCTTGGGGCTTTTCCAACCGCAGTGCGATATCCTCCTATTATATATGCATTCATGGGTGGGGCGTTATTAGTTTCGTAAAATTTTTCCTGAGGTCAACAGGCTTTGCATTCGTTCGAGGGTTTTGCGTTCACCACAAAGTTCGAGGAAGGCGCGGCGTTCTAAATCGAGAAGATATTGTTCAGATACTTCAGTGACAGCGCTTAAATCGCCACCGCACAGCACGTATCCGAGCTTTTGACTAATCAGTTGATCGTGCTCAGAGATATAGTTTCCACTTAGCATGGAGTTGGCACCGACATAGACGATTCCGAGGCCTTCTTGCCCAAGCACCTTGATATCTTTTCTCGGTGTTGGTTTTGTATAGCCGTCATTGGCTATCTGAAGGCATTTTTCTTTTGCGCGTGCGATTTGAAGTTCACGGCTAATGACCACTTCATCGGTTCCATTGCGGAGGTATCCCAGTTCAAATGCTTCATGTGCAGAGGTAGATACTTTGGCCTGGCCGATGGTGAGGAAGCGGTTGCGTAGAGTATTGATGCGGATGTCTCCATCGCGGAATTCATCTGCGGTGCGAACCGCGAATTCTTTTGTTCCACCGCCGCCTGGGATAACACCTACACCGAATTCAACGAGTCCCATGTAGGTTTCTGCGTGTGCTACCACTGCATCTGCGTGCAGGCACATTTCGCAAGCACCTCCGAGAGTAAGTTGATGAGGTGCGACGACAACAGGGATGGATGAGTAGCGTACACGCATCATCGTATTTTGGAAAGCGCGAATGGCAAAATCCAGTTCTTCGTATTCTTGTTCAACAGCCATCATGAAAATCAATCCGACGTTGGCTCCGGCGCTGAAATTTTGTCCTTCGTTTGAAACAACGAGGCCTTTGTATCCAGCTTCAGCCATGTCTAAGGCTTTGTTGAGACCGGCGAGTACTTCTCCGCCGATGGTATTCATTTTTGTGTCGAACGAAAGGTTCAGAATACCATTGCCCAGGTCGTGGATTGTGGTTCCGCTGTTTTTCCACAGAATACTCGATTCAGGGAGGTTAGCGAGACTAATTTTGTTTTCCTGACCAGGGATGACACGGTAGTTTCCTGATGCAATATCGTAGAAGTAGCGAACACCGTCTTCCGTTTTATAGAAGGCGTTGATTCCCTTGTTTTTCATGTCGCTTATCCACGCTGCTAGCGTGAGTCCCATATCTTGGAATAGGTTGATGGTGTTGTTGATTCCAATCGCATCCCATGTTTCGAACGGCCCGAGTTCCCATCCAAAACCAGCGCGCATTGCGTCATCGATTTTATAGAGGTCATCGGCGATTTCAGGGATGCGGTTCGAGACATAAGCGAATACTCCGAGGAAAGACTTGCGGTAGAATTCACCGGCTTTATCTTTTCCGTTGAACAGCAGTTTAGTTCGTGCTTTGAGGTCATCTACTTGTTTAGCTGCTTCAAGCGTAGCGAATTTAACCTTGTTTTGGGGGCGGTATTCGAGCGTGTTCAGGTCGAGAACAAGGATTTCACTTTTTCCCGCCGATTTATCTTTTTTGTAAAAACCTTGATTTGTTTTCGATCCTAACCAGCCATTCTTAACCATGTGTTCGACATAGGAAGGAATTCCGAATACGGCTTTTCGTTCGTCATTTGGGCAGTTTTGTGCAACTCCATTTGCAACGTGCACGAGGGTGTCAAGACCAACCACATCGCACGTTCTGAACGTGGCACTTTTCGGACGTCCCATTGCTGGACCAGTGAGTTTGTCTACTTCTTCAACGGTGAGACCCATTTCTTGCACCGTATGAAAGAGCGCTTGAATGGAATATACGCCAATTCGGTTTGCGATAAAGGCGGGGGTATCTTTACAGAGCACAGTAATTTTACCCAGCATTTTTTCACCGTAGTTCATGAGAAATTCAGTTACTTCCGGCGAAGTGTGTGGGGTAGGAATGATTTCCAGTAGTTTCAGGTAACGGGGTGGGTTAAAGAAGTGAGATCCCGCGAAATTTTTCTTAAAATCGTCAGATCGACCTTCAACGAGAGTGTGGATTGGGATTCCGGATGTATTAGAGGTTATGAGCGTACCTGTTTTCCGAAATTTTTCCACTCGTTCAAACAGTTGTTGTTTGATATCCAGACGTTCTACCACCACTTCAATGATCCAGTCGCATGAGGATATCTCCGCGAGGTTATCGTCGAAATTACCTGTTTGGATTCGGCTTGCGAATGATTTTTTATAGATCGGTGAAGGGTTTGATTTGAGTGCAAATTGCAGGCTATCGTTTACGATTCTGTTGCGCACTTTTGGGTGTTCGATGGTCAACCCTTGTGATTTTTCGATGTCGTTAGGTTCTTTGGGAACGATATCGAGCAATAGTACTTCAACGCCGATATTAGCGAAGTGGCACGCAATGCGCGATCCCATCACGCCAGAACCAAGTACGGCTACTTTATTAATTCGTCTCATTTTTTCGGGGTGGTTAGCATGCTTTTATTGAAGATTCCGGGTCTATCGAGAGTTCGGTTGATGTGTTGTACCACTTCAAGGAACACCGAGAACTTATCCGGGTCGATTTCTTTTTGAACAAATTCATTTAGTTGGAGGACCACATTTTTCGATTCTTCGCGCATTTTATGGCCTTTATCAGTAAGGAAGACGCGCACCATTCTACGATCCGCGGCATCGGCTTCACGGTAGATGAGATCATTTTCCTCCATTGTTTTCAACGTGCGAGTTAGGCTTCGGGCTTCCATTCCCATTTTGGGTCCAAGTTTAGTGGAGTGGGTTCCTTCTTTATCGATGTTCAGGAGGACATAGCCAATGGCCATACTTCCGCCGTGTTTGGTAGCTTCGGCGTTGTAAATGCGCGATATTTTGGCCCACAGCCAACGAATATGGAAGTCTATTGTTTCTTCGGGTTTCATCTTCGTCTAAGCTATAAAAAAAATGTATGCGCGCATAACAAATTTGAATCTTTTAGCACACATACGCAAGATTAGGTAGATAGTTGCGTGGCAGTTGTAGGAAAATCGCTGATAAGCAAAGTGTTAGTAGATTTAAAGAGAAGATGGGGTGAGAGTAAAATTTGGTTATTTTGGGATATCAAAAAGGAGGATGCCATGCGGTATTTTATCATGATCGTGCTCAATTGCTTGGTAGTGAGTATTGTAGGGCAGAACTTAGTTCCGAATGGTGGATTTGAGGAGGTATGCGGTGGGACTCAGGGAACAGCAGGTTATTTTGGAGCATATGGTTGGTATAATTGCAACTTAGGGACCTTTGATATTTTTACGCAAGGGGATCCTGAGCCATCGTGTTTTGTATTGAACACAGGGGATTTGAATTGGGCAGAATTTGGTGAGTATCAGTTACCTGCGGAGGGCAACAACATGGTAGGTTGTTACAGTTTCATGCCTCAATTTTGTTTACGTGAATTGATACAGACCAGGTTAGCATCTCCGTTGGAGGAGGGTAAGCAATATTGTT
>JBJOIB010000045.1:0-5412 GCA_046047375.1 Bacteroidota bacterium | reverse complement strand
GCAAACCAACATTTCTCGTAGCCAGATCGATTCTCAGGATAGTATTGCTCGCCAGAAAGTTGAAAGTCAAGAGAAAATCGAACAAGCCAAGTTGGATGCCGCCCGAGAGATTCAACGTAGTGAGCAAAAATTCCAAGCCCAGTTGAACGCAATCAACGTTTTGGCAGCCGAACAACGAGACAAAGATGAGCGCCGAGTGAAGCAGAAGATTGAGTTTCAGAACAATGTCACTCAATTGTTAATCAAAGACCAGACTGGCGAGCTTGCGAAAAAACTCGTACAAGCAACACAGGAGAACGCTGCAAGCTTTGAGGATGCTCGTCAGGACAGTGGCTTGGGCAACTTGTTATCGGCATTTCTGGGCAGGTACGCCCCTCATTAACCCTCGTCACCATGAAGTCGCAATGTTTATTGTTTCGCACGCGCGCAATGTCAGACGAAAAAAGCGTTTGCGGCTTCGTTTTCCTTCCAGAGTAAAAACGTTTGATGGCGCTGAAGGCGCGTGTATAAGTCTTGCTCGCGCTGCGTCATTTTCGTTGCCGCTTTGGCATGCGCAGCTGCCACATTTGATTGCGCTTCGCTGAGAGCATGCTCCCAATCGTCGCATGCTGGCGAGGTTCCGTCGGTCCACACGTCAAGCTCTGACATCATGAAGTTATGTAACAGCAGAAGAGAAACAACGACCTCATTGCATTTCTCAAAGTCTTCCTTGCTTTTTACCTGAAACCGCATGCCCGTCAGCCATGTGAATCGATTTTTCAACATTGCATTCACGCGTTCGATGAGCAGCCTTGCTTTTTTCAGCCCGTCATTATACAATTGTTTTTGCTCCTGATGTGGCGTCAGCGAGAGTACTGACTTCCCGTAGTGTCCTCAGGTCCTTACAGGCCCTATCGAATACGATACTGAGTCTACTGGAAGTCCGTAGATATATTTATCAAGAACTCAGTTAGGGGTCGAGGACCCCTGACAGTTCAAATCCAGAACCGCCTATCAGTACTAACGTTTGACCTGCGGTTCTGACTCCGGTTTGGGCGGGAAGAGTTGCGCGCCCAAACCTCGCCGGTCTTGGGTGACCGTACATCAGGTTCCGCGCTGCACGCCGCCGCTGCCTAGCCGTCGCGCCCGCGTGTGATCGTAACCTGTAATCGCCGCCGAGCCCGGCCTTTAAGGACCGGCCGGCTGGCTTAATAAACTAAGCTTATCTCAAATTAGGCACAGTTTCGAAACTCCCTCGTTCCTCGGAAGTTTTTCTTGTTTTCAACTCGAAGAGCTAACGTTGAATCTTGGGATAAGTTTCAAATTGTTATTGAGTACTCTAAGTTTTAATTCAAAACTTCTTTTCAAACAAAAACATTTCATATGTCTTCTGCCAATCTCGATGCCACTGCTGCTACAGTTGGTGCGAAGAATGTTCATGAGCAGCCTGATGCTGATGTCATTGGCACTGGTGCTCCTCAGGAGGTTGCCAAGGGTTCAACTCTTCGCGTAAACAATCCTTCTGGTGACGGTAATTCATCTGCCGAAAATTGCAAGGCGCTCCCTGAACAGGAGCCTCCGAAGCATTTAGTAAGCCATGACAAATCCGATCAAAATCCAGCCGGCGAGGAATCAAATGTTGCAACAAAATTTTATTCTCTCTCTCCCGCCGCACTTTGCGAAATCGCATTTAAAGGGTTAGATTCCCTCAGAGACAAGTTCAAAGAAACTTGGACTCATGCCAATATTTCTGGCTCAGTAATCGTTGATGATCTTACGGTCTCAACTCTTGATCAAATGCTACGTGAGCTTGAATGCAATTCAACCATCAAAATTCACTTCACTTTTCAGCGAACAAAAATCATGCAAAACATTGCTTTTGCGATTTCAGAAGATACGACAATCGATGAAAATGTCAGAAATGGTTGGTCTGAAGATCTCTTAATTTATTTGGATGCTATGGCTCCTCAAATTCAAACTCCTGTTATAAGACAGACCGCTACTCCAGTTGACCATTCATCATCAAACGCAAAAATTCATACTCCAATTTCTGGTAGTCGTGGTGTGTCAGATGCAACGCCAAACACCAACGGTAAACAGGCTTTAGTCACAAAACTTTTCGCCGATCCAAACGAAACTAATGACTTCAGATCCGAAGTTCGTTCACTTCGAGACGTGTTGGACCCTCCAGCGCTTGCAGCCGAAAAAGGAACTCTGGTAGCGCAGCTGGCAGATGGTACCCAGATTTTTGCTCCTGGCAAGAATCAGGATCGCGCGCCTCAAATTCTCAACTACCCCACATTGGAAGATTATACCTCTGATTGTTGGGATGAATTCATCGTCGATTTTCGTCGAGTTGATATCCGGGCCAGGCCTGAAAACAAATTGCCTTTATCACAATGCATCTGCCCGGATATCATCAGAGACCTTTGCGATGATACAAAACTTAATTTTCCCAAATTCCATTCCTACACCAATGATGAGCTCATACGAGCCATATTCAAGTACAATGGTCCAAAAAATGGCACTCAAGCCAAGATTCAGCTTAAAAAATGGCTTTTCAAATTCGATGATCGCCATACTCATCAAAAGCAATTCTCTGTCAAACTCAAAAAATTCATACGCGAGAAGATGGCCCTGCTTGCTGACATCAGTGTGTCGGCAGATGAATGGGATAATCCTGGCGATCTTACCAAGAAAATGATTCTTGAAGCTTTTGTACATTGTTTTACCGATGATCGTACCTATGTGCGTTATGGCGAGACAAAGTTCGTGAATTCCAATTTGGCCAAAATTCGTGAAATCATCAAAGACCATCAACATCATACACTTTCTATCATTGTCAAACTTGTGGTAGCTCATTTCGAGAAAGTGGATGAAAATGTCAAGAACGGTCAGAACATATACCATGTTGAGCCATTCGAAGAAAGACCTCCAAAATTCGACAAAAAAACCAAGCGTAGCCGTTTCGAACAGCGTGAACAGGCTGTGAAGAGAGTCAAATATGAAAGAGGTGCTTGTGGAAAAACGGATCATGAGTGCAATGCTCAGACTTGCATCATATTTGGTGAACCTGAAGCCAAACCGCCTGGCTATGTCTGGGCTCCAGGCGAACCCAATGTCTGGTTGACTGCAGATCGTGTCAAAGAGTTGACCAACAAAAAGCCAAATATCAAATTTTTCAAAGACAAAACTGAAAATCCTCAGCCCCGGGGAGGTGGAACTTCTCGCGGAGGCGGTAGAGGTGTTTCTCATCGCGGAGGCGGTTATGGGAATCGTGGAGGTGGCCGCGGAGGCGGTAGCTATCGTGGTGGCATCGGCGGTGGTCGTGGAGGCTATCGTGGCGGTTCCAGCGATAATCGTGGTGGACGTGGTGGATATGGCAGTCAGCGTGGATCAGTAAATGGACGTGCCTATTCGTCTTTGTCCATGCCACGTCTCCAAAATGAACCTGCGGATGCCGTGAGCAACGCGAGCAATCAAGTAAATACTGTTTGGAAGAACTTCTACGCGTCGGCAAGAATTACCAGAGAATCCGCTAAAAGAGCCCCACGA
The DNA here is from genome assembly GCA_046047375.1 of Bacteroidota bacterium. GTDB lineage: Bacteria > Bacteroidota > Bacteroidia > Flavobacteriales_D > Sanyastnellaceae > RI-182. The sequence goes on along the minus strand of JBJOIB010000045.1, from coordinate 1,878 downwards.
TGTGTGGCCGTACACATGGACAACGGGTCTGAATTCAATTTGATTCGTAGTGACTTATTGATGCCGAATACACGTGCAGCATTAAAAATTCTGGACAAACAAAGTCATACTGTGAACATTGAAAACAACGGTGTCATTATTGGCACTGTTACCGAAAAAGTGTTACTGCAGTTCAAGCTTGAAACGCTGCCGGGTGTTGCAGATATTTCTTACACCGAATGGTTTGATGTGTGGGACAAGTTGGACAATGATATGGTTATTGGCGGTGAGTTTATGGAACGTGAATGTTTCACAACTATGCACAAGACGCTGCAGAGACTGCTGAAATACAATCACCCCAAAAGAAAAACCTCAATCTATGAAGACAAGGTCGAGAGCGATGATGGCTTACACGAATATCAAGAATTAGTGGATGAGGATTCGTCTCGATCTGATGATGATGTTACAAATGCAGAACTCGTTCAATCTGAGTTGACCGAATGTCTATTACCCCAAGCCAATGGCTCGCCATCTCATAAATCTGTTTTTGCAATGTCGTATGATATCAGCAAAACAGCATCCGATAGTCTGAAACGAGACAGGGTGATAACAATGCAAGAGAAACGAGATGTTGCTATCAGCGATATTCAAAAAGGGAAACCAAATCTAAAAACATTGTCTTGCATACCTGGTACTCACACACCTATTTTTCGGAAACCTCGATGTCACGGAATTGATCATTTTCCACTTCTTGATAATGTGAAAGGAAAAACACCGAAACGCGAAGCAAATGCACCAATCAGCTATAACATCGGTGAAAGCCGTCAGCTGGCTTCGCTAGTAATGGCAAAATTTCGACGCGACTACGGGCATCTTGAAAGAAGTATCAATGGTTTCTCAGATGCAAACAAACGTATGTCGGAGAACGAACTTGAATCGTTGCTGGATACTGCAAAGCTTATGCAAAAAGATGCAAACGAGTTTTATCATGACCATGCGTACCTGTTAAACAAACGGTATGAAAAGCCAAGCTATATACCAAAACATCACAAACGATTTTTCGACACAGAGCATTTACAACCACCTACAAAGAAAGTTGCGCAAGTGGCACCGACATCGGCGGATAATGATGAGCCTGTCGCAAAGTATACCTACGGAACCCTTGCTGTTTTGCAAAACTTGAAGAATTATCCAATGTTGAACGACTGTCCAGTAAGAATTCTGTCGTATGACAAGGATACACAAAAGTATCAAATCAACATCGCAGCTGTTCAAGCAAAGCAAGAATTAAGAGGCTACTGGCAGTGTGCAGAAGCTAACCTTCGAGCGTTGGAGCCGAAGAAAGCGTCTCGTGTTGGACCAGCTACAGTCGGTGATTTTGACTATGCTGACTCGGGCATTGACGCGGAGTCAGGTCAACCAACGCTCGATCCAGTAGAACGACCTATTCATCGTCAATTTGGAAAAACTTTCAGTGCCGCGTTAACAGAAAAAATCAAAGCACTTAAAGACAAATACAAAGAAGTGTTTGGCACGAACATCAAAGTTCCATGCAAATTCGCGCCTATGAAGATTGATCTCATTCCCAATGCAATTCTTCCACGTAACCCACGTTTTTGGAAAAATTCTCCTACTATGCGTGAGGAAGTACGAACGCAACTGCAAAAGATGATAGAAGCAGGGGTGGTAGGACCGTCAAACACGGCTATTGTCTCTAATGTACTGCTTGTCAAGCGTCCGGGTATGCCGGGAAAATTCCGCTTTACCATAGATTTTAGAGACGTTAATGCAGCCACCATACCGCAAAAGTGGCAAATGCCTGATGTACAAAATCAATTAGATCGCTTGAAAGGAAACAGAATTTTTGGTGCATTAGACATCTCACAATATTATCATCAA
>JBJOIB010000044.1:0-3244 GCA_046047375.1 Bacteroidota bacterium | reverse complement strand
ACGCGGTATTGTTGCCACCAGCTGCACAGCCTGCTACGGTTGTTGAAATCATCGTTAACTCACCGGTACACGAAACATTGGAATCTGCAGTTATTGCTGCTGAACTTGCCGATGACCTTTCAGGTGCTGGTCCGTTCACAGTATTCGCTCCAACCGACGATGCTTTCGCTGCATTGCCTGCTGGAACTGTTGAAACCTTGTTGCAAGATCCAACTGGTGAATTGGCTAACATCCTTCTTTACCACGTTGTAGGCGCAACTGCATTGTCTACAGACCTTTCTGACGGTCAAATGATTGCTACATTGCTTGGTCCAGACGTTACTGTAACCATCACTGGTTCAGGTGTTATGATTAACAACGCGATGGTTACCATTGCTGACTTGACAGCTGACAACGGTGTTGTTCACGTAATCGACGCGGTATTGTTGCCACCGGCTTCACAGCCTGCTACGGTTTATGAGATCATCAGCAACTCACCAGACCACACCATCCTCACCACTGCATTGAACCTTACAAACTTGGATGACGCATTGAATGGTGCTGGTCCATACACCGTGTTTGCTCCAACCGATGCAGCATTTGGTTTGCTTCCAGAAGGAACATTGGATGCGTTGATTGCACAACCTACCTTGTTGACAGACATTTTGTTGTACCACGTTGTAGGAGCAACTGCATTGTCTACAGATCTTTCAGACGGTCAGGAGATTAACACATTGCAGGGAGACCCTGTTACTGTAACGATTAACGGTACTGCTGTTCAGATTAACGACGCCAACGTAACTGTTGCTGATTTAACAGCAGATAACGGTGTTGTGCACGTAATTGACATGGTACTTCTTCCTCCAACATCAGTTGTTGAGAATCCTGCTGTAGACGTTCAGGTATATCCGAACCCTACCACCGACATGGTTACCATCACTGGCGACATCGCTGCTGGTTCATTGATCCGCATGTTTGGCATGAACGGTCAATTGATGATGGAAACCTCTTACACAGGCAATATTCAAGTGAATGTAACTGCCTTCCCGGCAGGAGCATATCAGTTGGTTGTTTACAACGGTGGCAATGTAATTGTAAAGAGCATTGTCAAGCGTTGATAGTTGTTTAGTTTAATGGAAGGGGCTGTTTCGCAAGGAACGGCCCCTTTTAGTTTGATGGCTTTTCCATCCGAGCTGTTGCGAGAAAATAGCCAGACAAGACCACTTAATTCCATTTAATAAGGCGAGGGATACCATTCCGAGAAAACTTGGTACAATGCCTGATGCAGAATTGTAGCATGGTTCTCTTTGTTCAATTTCTCGAATGAGACAACTTCTGCTAGTCGATGTTTTTTCACCAGTTTAAATAGATGCTTCGCATCGCGTTCCATCACACGTCCTTCATTGCCCACAAGTACGAAAATTCGCGTTTTGTCTCCGCTTAGAGGACAACGTTCAAGCAGCGATTGTGCATCCCACCAAAGGCTAGGACTCACAATGATAAATTGATCAAACGGAGAAGGATTAAAAAGAACCTCTGTTGCCAATAGTCCTCCCAGCGATTGGCCAATCAAGATTCGCCTACCTGAGTTCGGAAAGTGTTCATCAACATATGGAACCAGTTCATTGATCAAAAACGAGCGAAATGGTTCTGAGCCGCCTGTAGTGGGGAATTTCACTTTATCAGCCTCTATGGTTGTTGGAAAAGAGAAATCCCTTTTTCGGTCAACATTTTCAATTCCGACCACCATCGTGGGTGGCATACCGTACATCATTTCCATGAACTGCACCAACCCTACAACGTGCAGAAAATCTTCGTGTCTTGAGCCATCGAGAAGGTAAATAACCTGTTGCGCTGCGCTTGAATCAGCATGTGGGTTGTAGACGTTGATCTGCCTATTTTCACCCAAGCTTGTTGAATAAAAGGTACGTGTTTCCCCTATGCTAATATCCGTTTGAGCCTTCAAGCCCAGACATACTAGAAGAGGAGCAATAAGGCAAGAGATGGTTGTTTTCATGCAGCCAAAGTATAAAAGTTCGATCGTTTTCAGGAGCGAATCGAGAGCAGATGGCTTCCGATTTTGCTAGGATAAACCAAAAAAAAAGCGTATATTCCCGCTCCTTAACCAAAACCTCAACCATGCTTCGCACTGCTCTACTACTAGGCACAATGGCCTTTTTATGTCTGTCTGCACAAGCCCAATGGCTTGATTGGCAGGATAATTCCACAGAAAGATTATCTGTAACCTCTGTTGCCGTATCGGATAACGAGGAAAAAGACATTTCCACCGCCGATTTAAACAATGACGGATGGGAGGATGTAATTGTGGTTCGCAAGGAGCCATTTTCGAATCAGACACAGCCAGAAAAATCTGACTTGCTTTTGATGAATATCAATGGTGTTTTAACAGATATGACTGCTGTTTATGCTCCTGAATTCATCAGTGCTCCAACCTATGCGCGTGATCTGTATATAGGAGATTTCGATAATGATGGATGGCAAGACGTAGTGATTGCCAACACTTTTGGTCAGCAGCCCAAGTATTACAGCAATCTTGGAGAAGATGGATCAGGAAACTGGCTGGGTTTAGCCGATGAGTCAGCCGCGCGTTTTCCCCTTTTGAATGATGATGTTCCGCTTATTTGCGCTGTATGGGGCGGAGACCTCACAGGGAATGGCGCAATGGATATTTATTTCGTGAACTACAAGGTAAACTCAGGTGGCGGCACTGCGAAAGACTTTTTGTTGATCAACGATGGTACTGGGCACTTTACACATGAAAGTCAGGCTCGTTTGGGCAATTTGAGAAACAGCGCTTTTGGGACGGCTGTTCAGATACATGATATGGACAATGATGGCGACAATGATGTGATTAAAGTGAGCACTTTGTACAATGTTAGTCCGTGGAACGCCCGCGGAACCATTGTGCTTTTCAATGATGGCAGCGGTAATTTCACCGCATGGCAGAACCTCACTCCTACCGGCTCACCTTATATGTTCGAAGTGCGCGATTTCAATGCGGATGGATGGAAAGATTTGTATGTTGTTGACGATGGACAAGACCGCTTTATTGCCGTTAGCGGTGCGGTTGCAAATACGTCGCTTACCATTACCAACACAGCTCTTCCCTATTCAAGTGCTGGTGGTTTTGGCGGAAATGTACATGCCGCTGATTTTGATTTGGACGGAGATGAGGACATCATTGTTTCAGACGTAGATGTTGATATTCCGCCGTGCGATAGTGGTCGTCGATTAGCCATTTTTG
>JBJOIB010000043.1:0-7118 GCA_046047375.1 Bacteroidota bacterium | reverse complement strand
AATTATTACTGATATGTCGAAAAAGGCGATCACAGCTGAAGAAAAACTGCGCGCACTCTACGCCCTGCAGGTTATAGACTCAAAAATAGATAAAATCAGAATCATTCGCGGGGAATTGCCTTTGGAAGTGCAAGACCTTGAGGATGAGATTGAGGGTCTCACCACCCGCCTCGGGAAGCTGAACGATGAAATTGCGGAACTGGATCACATGGTGGCCGAGCGCAAGAACGCCATTCAGGAATCTAAGGCGTTGATCAAAAAATACGAAGAGCAACAGAACAACGTTCGCAACAACCGTGAATACGATTCTTTGAACAAAGAAATCGAGTTCCAAGGTCTTGAAATCCAGTTGTGCGAAAAGAAAATCAAGGAGTTTAGCGCCCACAAAGCTAGCAAGCTTGAAATCGTGGAAGCCACTGAAAACAGACTCAACGAGCGCAAAGGAGACTTGGAAGCTAAGCGTGGTGAATTGGACGAGATCGTTCAGGAAACACGTGTGGAAGAAGAGTTGCTCATGCGTCTTTCAGGCGATATGAAAGAAGGCATCGAAGAGCGTTTGGTTCTTGCGTACGAGCGCATTCGCGGAGCTTCTAAAAACGGCCTTGCTGTAGTTCCAATTGAGCGTGAAGCTTCTGCTGGTTCATACATCACCATACCACCTCAAAAACAAATTGATGTGGCCTCTCGCCGTAAAATCATCGTGGATGAGCATAGCGGACGTATCTTGGTCGATAAAGATCTAGCCGAAGAAGAACGCGTTCGCATCGAATCTTTGGTTGAAAAAGAAGTAAAGAAGGCTGTGAAGTAATTCTCAGTTAAATGAAAATAGAAAAGGTGCCGCTTATTGCAAGAGGCACCTTTTTCGTTTTTATTCGTTACTACAGGACTGAGCGATCAATACCGGATTCCAACCCCAAAAATAAATTCACCTTTGGCCTGACTCAAGTTCGTTGCACTTGTCAGCGAAGGGTCAAATAAATACAACTCGCTGTCGTAGGTTCGGTGCTGGTAACCAAGGTCAATGAACAGATGGTCTCCCCGGTAACCCAAACCTCCTGAGTAGGTAAGTATGTGCGATGTGCCGTTGGTGGCTCCATTTGCAAAAGGATCCTGCTGAAAGGCCCATCCGCCACGCACACGAAATTCATTTGCAATACGCCATTCTGTTCCGATACGAACGTTGTTCGCATTTCGATACAACGCCTCTATGGTGCTGTTCTCTGCTTCAAAATTGTAATCGTCGAGAAAGGTGTTCGACTGCCGTAAACGGGCATTGCTGTAGTTGATCATCTCGTAATCCGCACTGACGATTCCGTACTTGCCAAGAATCACCGCAGCTCCCATAAAAGCACGTCCCGGTGTTTTTATACGGTATTGATAGACGCCATCCGAAAAACTGCTGTACGATGAACCATCTTTGAATTGCGAGTCAATTCCGGTAGTCCATGCATCTGATAAACTTATGCTAGAAGGCGAATGCCAGGCTGCGTGTACACGAAGCACATCACTCACACGATATATCGCTCCCAATTTCACATTGATGCCACTTCCGGTTGTTGAAAGATTATCGGTGTAGGTAAAGCTTGCCAAAGGAAGACTCTGATCGATGTTGGATTCTCGGTAGGTCATTCTGCGATTAAAGCGAACAACTGGTAGTCCGAGAGTAACGCCTACAAATAGATTGTCGTTGTAGTTGCCCCCCGCGCTAAACACCGTTTCACCCATGTGTCCGGAGGTCTGCACCTCATAGCGCTGATCAACGCTTCCATATGGAACGGCTGGAATGAACTGGTCGGTGGTTACCGTATCAATTGGATCGATGAGGTAGGTTTCCCAAGCCAGACCGGCGCCAAATGGAAAAGCATCGTACAATTCATCGTAGTTGGTGCCATTGGCTTGTTGTGCGAACAGACGCGTCAACGAGGCGTCGGTTACGGTTCCGGTGACGTTGAACGTTTGGTTGAAGTTGGCAGTCTTCGTATATCCTATTCCGTAGTTTACAAATTTCCAGCTTCCATTTCCGGGCGATGCGCCTACAACCCCCATCTGTGGTAAATGAAATTGAAAATCGTTGGTAGAAGTGGTGTTGTCGCGATAGCTTGCATTGGTATTCATGCCGCTTACGCCGAACGTAAGTGCCATTTCACTTCTCCTGAAAACTCCAATTCCGGCAGGATTGATATACAGGGAAGAAAAATCCGCCCCGAGGGCTCCAAAGGCTCCCGCCATGCCTGCATACCGTGCACTTCCGAGTGGTTCGGTGAGCGAGTATCGCAAGGCATCTACCTCGTTCTGACCGAAAGTTGCAGGTGCAACCAGCAGCGACAGTATTGCTGTCGTTATAATTCGATTCTTCATGGTTGTTATCGTCTTGGAGTTCTACCTGTACCGCCACCTGAGCCACCTGATCCTCCAGATCCTCCGGTTCTGCCGCTGTTACCGCCACCACTGGTGCTTCCTCCTGAAGGACGGCTCAATGAGCCTCCTGAGTTACCACCTTGACGACCCGGATTTGCAGGTTCTGCTGAACCTCCTCCAGTGCGTGGACTATTGTTCGGAGTGGTGAAACCATTCCAGAAATTGCCTCCGTTCGAACGTGGTTTTTCAGTCTCCACTTTAGGCGTTTCCCGCGCCGTATTTGGCTGTCGATCAGTAGTATTGACGTTCGGTCGTGTTGTTTCTGAAGGCTGCGCAGGTGTTAGCTGTTGTCTGCCCTGTGGATTAAAAAGCGTTCCGCCTGTATACGTGCTGTTGTAGGTAGAACCGGCTGAAAGGTTCGGTCTGTGTCCGTAAACAGGCATCTGAAAGCCACCATTGTCACCATAGTAGTTGTTGATGAATACGTTGTTTCCCCATCCTCCGAAGGAGCCTCCGAATGGGTAGTAGTAGTTGTTCCATGGGTTGTATCCGAAAGGACTTCCAAAACCAAAACTGCTGCACCATGGGTTGTTCCAGCTATTCCAGCTATTCCAGTTGTTCCAAGGACTCATGAATGGGCTGTAGCCCCAGTTATATCCGCCACCAAATGGAAAGGTGTTGTAGTTGAAAGAAAAATAAGTAGATGGCATTCCCCATCCTGCGCCCCATCCCATGCCGACACCTGCGTTCCAGCCAGAATTAAAGCCCATTGAATTGTTGAAGAAAGGGCCTCCACCAAATCCACCTCCGTAATACGGGTTATACCACGGACTGTTGAAGTTATTGATTGTCATCTGATCAGCAGAATAGGTTGCCCCATTTTCCTGATAGTAATCATCCGTTTGCTGGGTGTTTTCTTCAACCGCTTCCGCTGATGCCGCTTGTGCATCATAATAGTCGGTAATGTACGTGTCACCCGGGGTGTAGTACAAATCATCGTTCTCGTACGATGTCATCATTTGACCATTGTAACAGGAGTTCAGCAAGATTGCCGCGAGGCCTGCGATCATCGAAGTGTGGAACGTGTTTTTCATGACTGTAAAATTATTGTGGTCGTATAACAAACCTACGTTTACCAAGGTAATAAATTTGTTACTTTGCGACTGTTAAAAACCATCAATAATTATACCAGCAATGGCTAATTTGACATCACGCGAGGCAGACTACTCCAAGTGGTACAACGAAATAGTGGAGCAAGCTGATTTGGCGCAGCACTCAGATGTAAAAGGATGCATGGTGATCAAGCCCTATGGCTACGCTATTTGGGAAAACATGCGCGATGTACTCGACCGGAAGTTCAAAGACACCGGTCACCAGAATGCGTATTTCCCCTTGTTCATTCCGAAATCATACATGAGTCGTGAGGCTGCTCACGTGGAAGGATTTGCGAAAGAATGTGCTGTAGTGACCCACTACCGTCTGAAAAATGATCCTGAAACAGGAGGGGTAATTGTTGATCCGGACGCCAAGCTTACAGAAGAGCTAATCGTTCGTCCGACATCGGAAACAATTATCTGGAAAACATACAAAGATTGGATTCAGAGCTACCGCGACCTTCCGATCCTCATCAACCAATGGGCGAACGTGGTTCGTTGGGAAATGCGCACGCGTCTTTTCCTGCGCACGGCGGAGTTTCTGTGGCAAGAAGGACATACAGCGCATGCTTCCAAAGAGGAGGCTATTGAAGAGGCACGTCAGATGTTGGATGTGTACGCCGATTTCGCTGAAAACTGGATGGCCATGCCTGTAATCAAAGGGGTGAAAACAGCCAATGAGCGGTTTGCCGGGGCAGAAGACACTTACTGCATCGAAGCATTGATGCAGGATGGAAAGGCGCTGCAGGCGGGGACGTCCCACTTCTTAGGGCAGAACTTCGCGAAGGCATTCGATGTGAAATTCGCGAGTAAGACAGGCGAACTCGATTACGTTTGGGCAACCTCATGGGGGGTATCTACCCGGTTGATGGGAGCATTGATCATGACACATTCCGATGACAAAGGCCTCGTGGTTCCACCGCGTTTGGCGCCTTTGCAAGTGGTGATTGTACCTATTTATAAAGGTGAAGATCAACTCGCGCTGATCGGTGAAAAGGCCGCCTCGATCATGAAGGATTTAAAGGCGAAGGGCATTTCAGTGAAATTCGACAATGACGACACCAAGCGTTCAGGCTGGAAATTCGCGGAGTACGAATTGAAAGGCGTACCTGTGCGTATCGCGATGGGGCCTAGAGATTTGGAAAATAACACGGCTGAAATCGCGCGAAGAGATTCAGGAGAAAAGCAGAGCGTATCGCTCGATGGAATTGCTGACTTCGTCGAAAACCTCCTCTCTGATATTCAGAAAAGCCTTTTTGATCGCGCGTTAGCGCACAGAGCAGCCCACATCACTGAGGTGAATACATGGGATGAATTCGTGGAAGTGCTCAACACCAAAGGCGGCTTCATCTCTGCCCATTGGGACGGAACATCAGAAACAGAAGACAAAATAAAAGAGCTCACCAAAGCTACCATTCGCTGTATTCCTCTCGACAATGAACAGGAAAGCGGTAAATGTGTTCTTACAGGTGCACCATCTAACCAACGGGTGCTCTTTGCAATAGCCTATTGATATGACTGAATCCAAAGACTTGATCGTAAACCTGATCAAAGAACGCTCAGTTCTGAAGCAAGATGTATATGCTTGCACGAAAAGCGTTTTTGAAGACCTAAAAACGGTGCTCAAAGAGGTGGTGGATGAAATTCAAGCCGATTTTGGCGAAACCGATGCCCGGGTGCAGTTCCACTACAAAGACAAAGGAGAGTACGAGGCAGAGGTGAAAATTGCCGGGGATGTGCTCATCTTTTACATGCACACCAACGTGTTTCAGTTTGATAAATCGCACAGTGTATGGCAAACCAGCTATATGCGCGACAATGAGTTGAACGGATACGTAGGGGTGATAAATGTGTACAATTTCTTGGCTGACTCTTTCAAGTACCAGAGGTACAACGATATGGGGTATATGATCGGTCGGCTTTTCATCAATAAAGACCGCCACTTCATGGTGCAGGGAAAACGTCAATTGGGCTACCTGTTCAATGATTTCATGAATTCGGTCATTACCCACGAACAGCTCAAAAGCATCGTGCATGCTTCTATTCTGTACACCCTCGGTTTCGACCTATATACCCCACCTTACCAGGCCGTTCAAGAGGTTACTGTTGGGGAGATTGAATCGATGAGTCAAAGCTTGAAAATAGCCACAGGCAAGCGTTTGGGTTTCAAATTCAGCTTCGACGACGAAATTGGGGACTAAAAAATCGCAGTTTTTTTTGCGTTCAAAGAAAACCTGACTATATTTGCACTCCAAATTTCACAAGGCCCGTTCGTCTAGGGGTTAGGACGCCAGGTTTTCATCCTGGTAGCAGGGGTTCGATTCCCCTACGGGCTACAAAAAAAAGCACTTCTTAAAGTGCTTTTTTTTTCTATAAGAATTCAAACTGCTTTCCCATTTTTACTTTAGGTTAAGGTCAAATTAAGCCTTAAACTCGGCATAATAATTTCTAATTGAAGGCTTCATTGTTTTTCAATGTTTACTTAATGATTGAGTAGGTTCTTTGAACCTGATGATCAAAAGTATATTGAAAGTATTCGGAGTGTTTCTAGCTGGATTGCTGACTTTGGTGGGAACACTGTACCTTCAGTCAGAATGGTATACATTCGAGATTTCAGCACCTTTTTCAGGTGATACTTGGTACAATCCGTATGAAGGTTGTTCAGGAAAGCCGCTGTTAGGAAATTTTCATGCACATTCCAATGCTTGGCATGGTTTGACGAATGGCGCGGGCTCGGTTAATGAGGTAGTTTCCGTTTATTCAGCTTTTGATTTCGATTTCGCCTCGGTATCGGACTATCATAAAATTAGTGATGCTCAGAATGTAAATTGTATTCAACCTGCTTCCTATGAGCATGGTTATGGTGTTTTTAAAAATCACCAACTAATCATTGGAGCGAAAGATATAACATGGTTCGATTTTCCCTTTTTTCAGGGTGTTAGTCAAAAACAGTTTATTATAAATAGAATTCGCTCCAATTCAGCGGATGCCGTAATATGCTTGGCCCATCCCTCTTTGCGATCCGCATATACAGAAAGTGACCTTCAGAGGTTATCAGGTTATGATTGTTTTGAAGCCTTGAACAAATTGCGAAAATCATTTGATTTATGGGATGCTTCCCTTTCTAGCGGTTGCTATTCCTATATCTTAGGTTCTGATGACGTTCACAACTATCGAGATATCGGCGACATAGGGAGGTGTGGTACTGTGGTATTCGCTGAAGAGTCAAGTGAGCATTCAATACTAACGGCTTTGAAACAAGGTCATCACTATGCGATTGAATTTCCTCACCGTGATGGATGGGATATAAGTGAACGGGCAAGAGCATTGAAACGCAATCCTCAATTAATCTTTCAAAGGATGCAATCGGATACATTGGTGGTTCAGTTTTCCGAGAAGGCTTCCAGTATCTCAGTCTATTCGGATAACCATCAAATTCTAGCTACCGCAAAAGACACAAGTAAAATAGTGCTTTGCTTGCCTCACAATGCAACTTTTGCCCGTGTTGAAGGTGTATTTTCTTCAGGACATACAATCTACCTCAATCCTGTTGCACGGACAATAGATCAACTGAAACCAGGCTTGCCACTTGCAACGTTCAACTTT
>JBJOIB010000042.1:0-3674 GCA_046047375.1 Bacteroidota bacterium | reverse complement strand
AGGACAAAGATGATTAAGTGTTTGGTAATTGAGGATGAAAAGATGGCCCGGGAGGCCTTGATGGCACTCTGCGAAAAGGTAGGGGATATTGAAGTGAGCACAGTTCCAAGTGCGCTGGATGCCAAAAAAATGCTCGATAATGAGAAATTTGATTTGGTGTTACTCGACATTGGCTTGCCTGATATTAGCGGGGTAGAATTCTTGCGAATAGGGCTGAAGCTTCCTCCCGTAATCATTATTTCAGCGAACGATAAATACGCACTGGAGGCGTTTGAACTGGATGTGGTGGACTACCTCAAAAAACCAGTGACTCTTTCGCGTTTTATGCAGGCCGTAGATAGATTCAAAAGCCGTAAACAGCTTGTTTCTGCTGAAACGGGTGGAGTAGGTGTTAAGGAAGATAGCATCTTCGTAAAATCCGATGGACGCATGATCCGCATTCATTTGGATGATATTCTTGTGCTGGAAAGCATGCGTGATTACGTCATTTTCCGCGTCAAATCAGGTAAACACCTTGTGCATACAACCATGAAGAATGTGGAGGAACAGCTACAAGGTGATTCCAGGTTCATCCGCATCCATCGGTCGTATATCATCAATCGAAACCATATTGTGGATATACAGGATCATTCGGTGGTTATCAACGGACAGGTGGTGCCGGTTTCCCGTTCGCATCGGGCGGACTTCCTCGAGAAAATTCGTTTTTTGTAATCCGCTCGTAGACGGCAATAGTCGTTTGGTCGACTTAAGTCTACAGGTGGTCTAATTCAGTCGCTGACCTACAACGGGAACTTACATCTTTGTATGTAACCGGAAATCTTGCAGCGCCAATGATATTGGACCTTGCCCATAGTGATCTCAGTATATTAAGACACCCTGATTCTTTTCGTTCGCAGTGCCTTACGGAATCATCATCTGATTTTTCGTCGGCAGAAACTGCGAAAGTAGTCGGTCGTAAACTGAACACCCCGCAAGCTTTGATGTCGGCTTTTCAAATGCACGATGCTGCCATCAGAGAAAAATTTTCTGCATTGGGTGAGGCAGGCAAATTTCCGATGAATTACTACCACAGGAAGTTGGTAGATTTCCTTTTACCTGAGCGTGAAATGGAAAAGCTTTCATTCCTTGCCGGGTCTCAGGAATTCAACTATTTGGCTTGTCTTATAAAACGTCAACTACCTGAAAATACAACAGAGCAGGTGGTAGCTTTTGGATGTTCCACGGGTGTAATAGCTCATCTGTTGAAACGCCGTGGTGTTGAAGCCATAGCGGTAGATCCTTCGTTGGAACGCGTGCGTGTATCGAAAGCAGGCGGAATTGAGGCCATAAACTGGGGAGATTCTGCTGAATTGGAAAAGGTGCTCGATCGAAATCAAATCAATCGCGTAGGCTTCTCAGTCATTCAATGTCCGGGAGAAAGCCCTGATACCTTCGCAGCACTCCAAGTGCTTATGGGACGTCAAGAAGAAGGAGATAAAATTCTGAGCATTGCTCCATACAAAGGTCTTTTCTCAGACAAAACAGACCACATGAATTTCACTCAGTTCATGGAGCAAAGCGGCTACCGTCGGGTTCAACCTCAATTGGGCACGTTTAGAGAACGCATGAGGAGGGCTATGATGAAACTCAAGCATTTAATAAACGCTGACAGACAGCTTGCTTATCAAAGCCAAATGCTTGCAGAGTTGGATTCTCAAGGACTCCGAAAAATGGAAATTCAGCTGTTTGAGCGTAAAGCATTCTGATATTCGTTTTCGACGAACGGTTGTTTTTCGTCAATGAAACGGATTTTTATATGGCTGTCGTTAAGTTATATCCGGTCATCGAAAAGTGCTTGTTGTTCCAGAGAATAATTCACAACTTTACATCGTCAAGCCACGAGACAAGTCCCAAGGGATAAGTCAAAATGCAATAGGACATCATTGGTTAGTAAAGCCACTCATCGGAGTGGCTTTATTTTTTGTGTCAAAATAGGAGTTCTAATTTCTTTTCTCTATAAGCGAAAATGTTCTTCACCTTGGGGTGCACAATTGGGCCACCGAGCACATTACCCAGCCATCCGCCGGGTAAGGCGTAATGCAAAATATCGGTCATAAGAACCCCTTTTTCGTTCGCTTCGAAATGGTGCTGATGGTGCCAGAACGCATAAGGCCCAAATCGTTGCTCATCGATGAAATACTTTTGGTATTCGCACGCAGTGATTTCAGTGACCCATGACATAGGAATGTTTAACATGGGATTGATGCGGTACGTAATGATTTGACCTTGATATGCCTTGCGATCAGCACCGCTTTTGATTTCGAAATGCATATCATCAGGAGTGATAGCGTTTAAGTTTTCAGGCGTAGAAAAGAACTCCCAAGCCTTATCAAGCGATGTTGGTAGCTGTTGTTGGATGTGTAAGCGATGAATTTTCATGTCAACATAACAAGGCTGCCCATGGAAGGTTCAGCGTTGACAATCTGCGCTGCTTTGCGACTTTTCAGGATGAATGTGACAACTGCTTTATGTCGCTATTTCTTGATAGCTGAGAGTGCGTAGACCATCGGGATGCGGTCTTGCAGATGTTGAATGCGGAATTTACCCGGTTCAGCTTCATAGGTTTCACTGAAGCAATTCCAAGGAGAATAGTCGAATTCCTCTAAGGTTAAGAGGTTCAATCCAGCCTTCACCAAACTATTTATCACTTCCCCAAGACCGTGGTTCCACATCACATACTCTTGTTGAATTTCAGCCTGTCTGTCGGCATAGGTGCCAGATTCAGATTCAACGATTTCTCCGCTGTTGAAATAGCGATACGCAATGCGGTCGAACTGGTCATCGAACATCCAAACAACGGGGTGAAACTCAGCGAATATGAATTGTCCACCTGGTTTGAGGAAGTGAGCAATGACTTGAGCCCATTTATCTAGATCAGGCAGCCATCCGATGGTGCCGTAGGAGGTGAAAACCACGTCGAATGATCCTTGAAGGTGGGAGGGGAGGTCATACAGGTCGCAGCAGATGAAACGTGCTTTGGAGTTTAGTTTTTCCGCAAGTTCATGCGCGGTCGAAATAGCTTTGTCGGAAAGATCGATGCCCGTTACATGAGCTCCCAGCCGTTCGAGCGAAAACGAATCTTGTCCGAAATGACATTGCAGATGCAGGATAGACTTGCCAGAGATGTCACCAAGCAGGTTAAGTTCAATTTCTTTCAGCGATGATGCACCAATCATGAAATCATCCATGGCGTAAAACGCCGATTTCATATGCGCATCCACGCGATTGTTCCACGATTTTCGGTTGATTTCTCTGTAGTCCACAGCCCAAGCTTTTAATATTTCACGGCAAGGTAGGAGAAAGAACCTTGAAGGAAAACCAACAGAGGTGATTTAAATGGAGTTGAGGATGTGATTTGTGGGGAAGCGCATCAATGATCGCAGTTCAGCAATGGCAAAGCATATTTGCTGCCCAGGCCGCCATGAGCAAATTCGGTTTGGCTTTGGCTGTAAATCCGAGCGATGTGATGTACCCAGTAGAGGCGCTCAGCAGCTTGTTGGAGGCATATTCCGGGTCAGCGTTGTAATCGAGATCTATTTGGCGCACAACCCTTCCGCACTCATCGCGAATAGCGCTGGCAATTGCTACGGAGCGCTCCGTTTCTCCCCACAACTTCGTCCATAAATCAGTGATGC
>JBJOIB010000041.1:0-2760 GCA_046047375.1 Bacteroidota bacterium | reverse complement strand
GGTTCCTACAAACATTTCCTTGGTCACCCGATTAATGGATAACGAGCGAATCCACGTACCCGGCAAACCTGACAGCAAAGTATAATCATACTCTAGACGATTCCGCGTAAAAACTCCGTGGTTCGTACCAATGTACAATCGTTCCTCATCGCCATCATCAATTGCCATGCTTGTGATCACTGCCCAACCTAGGTTTCTCGAGATGTCAATGTACCTATCGCCGTTAAACCTCCACAGTTTGCCATCTGGTTCAGCATCTTTATATGCTAGCCAAAAGTGTGTGGGATTATCAGGATCGATTATAAGATCACTCAACCAACCCGATTTTGGAATGCTTTGCACTTCAATCCATTGCACATTCTCGGGATCTGCGGCAAGCAAGTTGGCCGTTCGAAACAGATGAGGCTTGATCTTTGATTCATCCAAAACATAAATGTACATCACATTTGGATTGGATTCCGAGAGCCAAAAGCGATAAACATTGAGCCACTTGTTATTGATTTTCTTTGTGTCGAAAATAGCATCCCACGTATCGCCATTATTAGAGGATCGCATGAGTTTCTCACCGCTACAAAAGATTACGTTTTCCTTTGTCGGATGTGCCTTTATCCATGTATGCCATTCAGTTTTTGTTTGTCTAGGACTCACTACTTTCTCAAAAGTATCACCGCCATCATCCGATCGATTTAGGTGTCCGTTTTGCTTCGATGCTATCATGGTTTTCGGGTTATGAGGACTGATGATCGTCTCGAACCCATCCCCCCACGTCACGTGTTTCCATGACTGACCATTGCCCAAGGTACACCCTGTATCATATGCGCCAAACAAAACAACGGTGGTGTCAGCTTGAGCCACTGACAAGCCAAATACATTTGCTACTCCAATACCAAAATCCTTACTCTCCCAGGTTATTCCGCCATCCTTTGAATAAGAAACTCCACCATCATGGCCTGCCCAAACACCCAATCCGTTTTCTTCAAACACCAGATGATGTATATCATCATGCATCTGATTTCCATCGATACGGTTAAAGTTCAATCCCATATCGGTACTTCGATAGACTGGCTGAACATTGCCAACAAGCATGAAGTTTTCATCTGAAGGATGAACAGCGAAGGCCCGTGCTCTAGTAGTGATAAGGTTGTTCATTCCTTGAGATAACGACCGTATGAACTCCCATTTCTCCGATTTAACATCAAAATAGAATAACTCTGCATTGCCAAGGGGCGATTGAGAAAACTTCTCCGCGCACGAAACGGCTACCCATATGCCATTGACATTGGTTGTTGAGGCTTGCAGAGTTAACCGCATGAAAGGGAACTTCTCTTTATCGCGGTATTCGGGGGTTGCCATTTCAGTCCAGGTACTTCCGCAATCTTTACTTACCATCATGCGCTCACCGCCGGCAATTACCACAGAGGGGTTCTCTGGCAAGATGAGGATGTCGTAAAAAAAGCTTGTTGCTACTCGCTTCCATTTCACCTTGTACGCGGCATCCAATGCGTTGTTAGTCACAAATAGTCCTTCAGATGTTGCGGCGAACAAGCGATTGAAATCACATGGATGACTAACAATCTCTGCGATGTAAAGCAAACTCCCTGCAGATTCAGAAGGCAGTAGCATCTTTCCATTTTTTATGCCGTTGATGTTCTCCCATGTTTTACCTGCATCATCTGTGCGCCAAACGCCATCCGAAAACATAAACTTATCGTCACCGTCGCCAGTAGAAATGAACCATTGATCTGGGTCAAGTGGGTTCACCGAAATGCTGCTAACCCCAGAAATCGGCAAATAATCAGTACCTCCATTGTACCATTGTTTGCCATGATTGTTGGAAACGAACAAACCACCGGTTGGCGAACAGGCAAAAATGCGCTTGGGCCTTGTGGGGTCGATATAGATATAATTGATTCGACCTGTACCATTTCCACGTCCTTCCGCATAACCAGGTATCGCAGTGCCTCCCGGGTTGTTTTCTACAGGCTGATAAGATGGCCCCACTTCAGACCAGCCCCACTGTTTCACAGGCCCACCTTGTCCCCGTTGACTGAATATGCTCTTGTACGCTTTTTGAGCATCAAGGTCACCGCTAAATGCAGACTCATATCCTTTTGCATCTTCGCAAAACAGGTGCTGCATTTTCTGACTAACAGGCTGCACTTGCAACACCGTATCATGCTGCGCAAACAACTGAAAAAGCCCGAATAACATCGGCACAAGAACACCTCGCTTCATCTACTAAATGTAACGAAAAGCCCCGCAAATGCGGGGCTTCTGAATATTTATTTTCCTGAGAAAGCTTTCTTCAGCTTTTCAACATAATCCAACTCTTCCCATGGAAATAGTTTCACTTTCACTTTTTTCACCTTGCCGCTGCCATCTTTAAATGACTTTTCTTTCACCACAGGAGTTCTTCCCATGTGTCCGTAGGCAGCGGTTTCTCGATAAATAGGCGTACGCAATTTGAATCGGGTTTCGATAGCGTAAGGACGTAAATCAAAAATCTTTCTCAACTCATTACCCAAAGCACCATCGGTCATCTTCAATTTCGAAGTTCCGTAGGTGTTTACATAAATACCCACTGGCTCGGCCACCCCGATAGCATAAGCCACTTGAACAAGAATTTCGTCACAAATGCCTGCTGCAACCATATTCTTTGCAATATGGCGGGCAGCATAAGCTGCAGATCTATCCACTTTGCTTGGGTCTTTCCCTGAGAAAGCACCACCTCCATGAGCCCCTTTACCTCCGTATGTATCA
>JBJOIB010000040.1:0-6418 GCA_046047375.1 Bacteroidota bacterium | reverse complement strand
GTTAAATATGCAAGACAGGGAAAAAATCATTTTGGCGCATTTCCAGCGAAATGACCCGTTCATCGCTGGGTTGATTATGCGATTGGGGCCTCTCACCTATCCGCTAGCCTCCAGCGCATTTGAAACACTTGTGCATGCAATCATTGGGCAGCAGCTCAGTGTTAAAGCTGCTGACACCATTCACCGGCGTTTTCTAGAACTCATTGTTTACCAAGTAACACCTTCTCAAGTGCTTCGCCTGAATGAAGAGGATTTGCGCAGTGTTGGAATTAGCAGGCAAAAAGCTTCATACCTCTATTCGCTAGCTGAACATTTCAGTGCAATGCCTGAAAAGTACAATGCTATGGAGACCTTAGACGATGAGGAGATAATTTCTTTGCTCACCGCTATAAAGGGCATTGGACGTTGGACAGCGGAGATGTATTTAATGTTCAATTTGTGTCGAGACGATGTTTTTCCGTTCGACGATCTTGGCATTCGCCAGCAGATGGAGAGGCATTACAGCTTACCAATTGATAAAAAGCCGAATAGAAAGGCCTATGAGGCCATAGCTGAAAAGTGGCGTCCGTATAGGAGCATTGCATGCAGGTATTTGTGGAATTCCAAGGATAAGCTATAAAAACAAAAAGCCCCTAAGTGGGGCTTTTTGCATTTACCTGAAGGTTGAATTACCCTAGGTAGCTTTTCAAAATTTTGCTTCGCGATGTATGTTTGAGTCGGCGAATGGCTTTTTCCTTGATTTGTCGCACACGCTCGCGTGTTAAATCAAATCGTTCACCGATCTCTTCAAGGGTCATTGGGTGTTCACCATTGAGACCGAAATACAGGCGAATAACATCAGCTTCACGTGTGGTCAGTGTGCGCAGTGAGCGCTCAATTTCACGGCGAAGAGATTCGTTCATCAAGTCGGTGTCCGGAGAAGGCGTATCACCCGTTTGAAGAACGTCGTACATGGTGCTGGAGCTATCGTCACCATCTTTCAACGGAGCGTCCATTGAAACGTGACGACCAGCATTCTTCAAGGACTGCTTTACTTCGTCAAGAGTCATTTCGAGCACTTCCGCAAGTTCAGCTGCGGTTGGAGGGCGCTCATATTCTTGTTCCAGACGGGCAAAAGCCTTGTTGATTTTGTTAATCGATCCGATTTTATTCAACGGAAGACGAACAATACGTGACTGTTCAGCCAACGCTTGAAGGATCGACTGACGGATCCACCAAACGGCGTATGAGATGAATTTAAAACCACGCGTTTCGTCGAAACGTTGAGCAGCTTTAATCAATCCCAAGTTCCCTTCGTTGATCAAATCCGGTAACGACAGTCCCTGGTTTTGGTACTGTTTGGAAACCGAAACAACGAAGCGGAGGTTTGCCTTCGTTAACTTTTCCAATGCAGCTTGGTCACCAGCTTTAATGCGGCGTGCCAGCTCCACCTCTTCGTCGGCGGTGATCAAGTCAACCCGACCTATTTCTTGCAGGTATTTATCCAAAGACGCGGTCTCGCGATTGGTAACCTGTTTTGTAATCTTTAACTGTCTCATTGCGTTTTATGCTAGCTGTCCAAAAATACCGAAGAAATGCTTCATTTCTATATAACGATAAAATCAAACAGAAGTAACGTTAAAAACATCAAAAATGATGCAGAAAAAAAGGAACTGACGAAATGGCTTATCGTCTGCGGTTATCGTTGCGACGATCATCTCGTCCACCGCGATATCCACCACGATCACCGCCGCGATCTCCACGATCTCTGCGTTCGCCTTCTTCTTCAATTTCTACACCTTCCGGACGAGGCAACAATACCTTGCGTGAAAGTTTCACCTTGTTCGTTTTAGGATCACGTCCAACGACCTTGAATTTCACGATTTCTCCTTCTTTCAATACTTCGTTAACGTTATCCACACGGTGCCACTCCAATTCAGACACGTGTAGAAGACCATCTTGTCCCGGTACAATCTCTACGAATGCGCCGTATGGCATAATGGACTTCACTACTCCTTCGTAGATCTCACCGATTTCGATTACCGGAGGGAATACGATATTCTTAACGCGGGTCACCGCACGGGTGATCGAATCGAGGTTGGTAGCAGAAATTTCAACAATTCCTTTACCATCCTTCTCTTCAATTGAAATCACCGTTCCAGTAGTTGCCTGAATCTCTTGAATAATCTTACCACCAGGTCCGATTACCGCACCAATCATATCGGTTGGTATGTCGAACTTCTCGATACGAGGAGCGTGAGGCTTGTAATCTTCACGCGGCTGATCGATGGTTTTGAGGATTTCTCCAAGGATATGCAAACGGCCGGCACGAGCCTGTTCCAAAGCTTCAGTAAGCACTTTGAAAGAAAGGCCCTGGATTTTAATGTCCATCTGACAAGCAGTGATTCCTTTCTCGGTGCCTGTCACTTTGAAGTCCATATCTCCCAGGTGGTCTTCATCTCCAAGAATGTCGCTCAACACGGCGTACTTGCCACCATCTTTATCCGTAATCAATCCCATAGCGATTCCAGATACCGGGCGCTTGATAGGCACACCGCCATCCATCATAGCCAATGTTCCGGCACAAACAGTCGCCATTGAAGACGATCCATTCGATTCAAGAATTTCAGAAACGATGCGGATGGTATACGGACATTTGTCGGATTCAGGCAACACTGGCTTCAAAGCGCGAAGCGCGAGGTTACCATGTCCAACTTCACGACGGCTTGTTCCACGAAGTGGACGTGCTTCACCGGTTGAGAACGGTGGGAAGTTGTAGTGAAGGAGGAACTTGTCACTGCGTTGTTCGATGGCTCCATCAATGGTTTGCTCATCGAGCTTGGTTCCCAATGTAAGGGTAGTCAGTGATTGCGTTTCACCACGTGTGAAGATAGCAGATCCGTGCGTGCGTGGCAGGTAATCCACTTCACACCAGATCGGACGAATGTCAGTAGTCTTACGTCCATCGAGGCGAATTCCTTCATCGAGAATAACGCGACGAACGGCATCTTTCTGAACATCGTGAGCGTAAGTGCTAATCAGACGCTTGTTTTCGGCCAATTCCTCTTCTGAGAAGGTAGCCATGAATTCGTCTTTAGCGGCAGAGAATGCTTCACTGCGCTCTTCTTTAGCTGATGCTCTGCGAGCGATGTCGTAGTACTTCTGGTACAACGCATCCTTCACCTTAGCACGTAGCTCTTCATCATGCTTCTCGTGAGAGTAGGTGCGTTTAGGGTAAGCATTGCCAACCATATCAGCTAGTTCTAGCTGAGCTTTGCAATGCGCTTTGATAGCTTCATGAGCAACGCCAATAGCCTCAACCATTTCAGCTTCAGAAACTTCTTTCATCTCACCTTCAACCATGACAATGCTGTCAGCAGAACCGGCAACGATCAAATCGATATCTGCCTGTGGAAGTTGAGAGTATTTTGGGTTCACCACCAGTTTTCCATCGATGCGAGCAACGCGCACTTCGGAAATTGGTCCATTGAACGGAATGTTTGATACTGCGATAGCGGCTGATGCAGCAAGACCTGCCAACGCGTCAGGCATGTTTTCTTTATCGGCAGAGATCACCTGGATCATCACTTGCACTTCTGCATGGTAGTCATCTGGGAACATTGGACGCAGTGCGCGGTCAACCAAACGCATGGTTAGTACTTCATCATCGGAAGGACGTGCCTCGCGTTTGAAGAATCCGCCCGGAAAACGTCCTGTTGAAGCGTATTTCTCACGGTAGTCAACAGTGAGGGGAAGGAAGTCAATGCCTTCGCCTGCTTCAAAGTTTGAAACAACGGTAGCAAGGAGCATCGTATCTCCTTGTCTGACTACCACTGATCCGTGTGCTTGCTTGGCAAGCTTCCCGGTCTCAATGACAATCGGGGTTCCATCGCCTAAATCGATGGTCTTGGTGTGCAACGTGTAATTCATCTTTTTTTTACATCTACTTCAATCAAAAAAGGCAATAGTGTTCCTCTATTGCCCCCTTTGAAACTTATATGTCTATTACGTCTTTTATCGTTCTCTTATTTACGTAGACCCAGTTCTTTAACAATCGCGCGGTAGCGTTCGATGTCTTTGTGCTTCAAGTAATCCAGAAGCTTACGACGCTTACCCACGAGTTTGATCAACGAACGTTGGGTGTTGTAATCTTTCCGATTCCCTTTCAGGTGCTCGGTTAAGTGACTGATGCGGAAGGTAAACAACGCAATCTGTCCCTCTGCAGAGCCGGTGTCGGCCTCTGACTTGCCATGTTGGGCGAAGATTTCTTTCTTCTTTTCTGTATTTAGGTACATGCCAATATCGTTTAGATGATTTTTATGCATCCCACTTTGGGAGCCGCAAAGGTATAAGTTTTTTCGGAACTTTTTACCCTAGCAGCATTTTAAATATATTCGAAAGCTTTTGTTTCATTTGAGGGCGTTCAACGATCATATCCAAAAAGCCATGCTCAAGCACGAATTCTGCTCGTTGAAATCCTTCAGGAAGGTCCTTTCCAATGGTTTCTTTTACAACACGCGGTCCTGCAAATCCGATGAGCGACTTCGGTTCAGCGATGTTCATATCGCCAAGCATGGCGAATGAAGCTGTTACACCGCCTGTTGTTGGATCAGTGAGAATAGATATATAAGGCAATCCGGCATCTGAAAGCTGTGTCAATTTAGCCGAGGTCTTTGCCATTTGCATGAGTGAGAACCCTGCCTCCATCATCCGTGCTCCACCTGATTTGGAAATGCAAACGAAAGGTGCGTTGTGCTTGATAGCGTAGTCAACCCCTTTGGCGAACTTCTCTCCTACTACACTTCCCATGGAGCCACCAATAAAGCCAAAGTCCATGCAAACAATAACCGTTTCCCGACCATCGATCTCTCCTACGCCACAGCGCATGGCATCCTTCAGTTCCGTTTTCGACATGGTTGCCTTGATGCGGTCTGAATACTTTTTGGTGTCAACAAATTCGAGCGGGTCTGCAGAATAAAGATTGCCAAACAACTCCTTGTACTTGCTCTCATCGAACAAGATGTGGAAATACTCTTCAGAGCCAATGCGCTCATGGTGTCCACACCCCGGACAAACCCAGTGGGCATCAGCGTGTTCTTGTGAGGTAAGAACTTTTTTACACTCCGGACATTTATACCATTTCCCTTCAGGAATTTCTTTCTTATCGGTAGACTTGGTAGTGATACCTTCTTTGATGCGTTTAAACCACCCCATGATTGTAAATTGAGAGGGCAAATATATCCAACTTTTGCAATCGGTGATATTTCGTTAACAATCCGGACACGTTAAGGAGGCATCGATTCGGTTTGGATGGCTGCACGGAAGAGGAGCGAAATGGGAAAAAGAACCTGCGAAAAAGCGAAATAACTCGCTGATAGCACCCCTTCCTGTTTCCGCTACTTTCAGTTATCCGCAATCGTGCCAACACGAGAATTGACGGTGTTTACAGACCATGCTGTTACAAAAAATCAATCATTTAGTCTCAAGAGAAAAACAGAAAAATGGTATTGAGGTAAGACCATGTCCTTCCGAAAAAAGGCACATCTTAGATGTAACACATTGGCTGACCTTCGTCTATTAGAATGGGTACCCGATACCGAAATTGACACCTATTTCCGGCCGATACCTGTAATTAGGGTTTCCGGTAACTTCTTCTACGAAACGAGCATAATCTGATTTAGGCTCCCAAAACCAGCGTTCTCCGACCACTTTGGCAGGATCTTTCAATTGAGCCCCGATGTCAAGACGAACGAGGAAGAACTCAAAATCGAATCGAAAGCCTAACCCTCCAGACACAGCCAATTCACTGATGAACCTATTCACTTCGAAGTTTGCCCCCGGCTTGGTAGCATCGGCTCGCATGAGCCAAATGTTTCCAGCATCCACAAAAAATGCCCCCTCAAGGGTTTCGGTCAGGTCAAAACGATACTCAAACGATGCTTCTAACAACAAATCCCCCAAATTACTGTACGTCACCAAGGCCGTAGAATCACGCCAACTTCCCGGCCCTAATGTACGTGGCCGCCAGGCTCGAATAGCGTTCGCTCCCCCTCCATAAAAGCTTTTCTCGAACGGCAGTACACGTAAATTGGCTCCCGTAAAACCAACTCCACCATGAAACCGCGTAGCAATGCTGTTCTTCTCATCAAAACGGCGGTAATAGCGGAAATCTTCCTCAATACGAATGAATTGAGCAAACCGAATACCTCCAATCGTATAACTACCCAGCTCGTCCACTTTTCGATCCGTCTGCTCAAAAAGTGCCCGAATACCGAATCCTGCAAATTCAGTGGCTATGCGGTTGTAAATATATTTTCGCTGCAACTGCGGCTTTTGTGTGTTTACGTTCCAAGCCACGCGCATGAGAGAAATCAGGTGATCCTGGTAACTCGTTGATAGAAAGGTATCATCGAGATCGTCCAAGAGCTCACTGAATGCG
>JBJOIB010000039.1:0-5601 GCA_046047375.1 Bacteroidota bacterium | reverse complement strand
AAACGATGGCTTTAAAGTGCTGCAGCAGTTTCAGGCTTTGCCTGATGATTTCACAAAAAGCTGCAAGGTGTTTATGCTGTCTTCTTCGATTGATCGCAACGACATCGAACGGGCGGAGGAGATACCCGATATCATCAAGGTGCTTGAAAAACCTCTTGATGTGTACCTCCTTCGCCGGTTGATTCAAGACTGAGTTATTTCAAGTAACGGAAATCCTGTCCGTTTTTAATTTGCTTCAGGGAAGCGTATATCAGTTTGATAACGTTCTCCACATCATCGCGATGAACGGTTTCAACAGTTGTGTGCATATACCTCAACGGTAAAGAAATCAGCGCACTAGCCACGCCCATATTGCTATACGCGAATGCATCGGTATCTGTTCCTGTTGAGCGAGATGCTGCAGCACGTTGGAATGGTATTTTTTCCTTTACTGCCGCGTCTAGAATGAGTTTCAACAGGTTGTTTTGTACTGCGGGGCCATAGGTAAGCACCGGACCTTTACCGCAGGCGAGGTCACCGTTTTGAACCTTGTTGATCATCGGTGTTTGAGTGTCGTGCGTTACATCAGTAACAATAGCCACATCCGGACCGATGCGCTCAGCAATCATTTCTGCACCCCGCAATCCGATTTCTTCTTGAACAGCGTTGGTGATGTAGAGACCAAATGGCAGCTTATCTCCAGATTCATGCAGCAGTCGTGCTACTTCAGCAATCATGAAGCCCCCCATGCGATTGTCCAAAGCACGTCCTACAAAATAGTCCTTGTTTAGAATCATAAACTCATCTTCAAAGGTCGCAACGCATCCAACATGCACTCCGAGGTCTTCAACCTCTTGTTTGCTTTTGCAACCACAATCAAGGAATATATTGGTAGGCGATGGAGCTTCTTCTTTACCGGCATTGCGCGTGTGAATAGCCGGCCAACCAAAGATGGCTTTCACGATGCCTTTTTCGGTGTGAATATTCACTCGCATGCTCGGCGCTATTTGGTGGTCAGAGCCTCCATTTCGACGTAGGTAGATAAAGCCGTCAGAAGTGATGTAGTGCACAAACCATGAAATCTCATCGGCATGTGCCTCAATGACCACTTTGTATGGCGCATCTGGATTGATAATGCCAACGACGGAACCATACGTGTCTACCCAATAATCGTCAATATAGGGCTTGATGTAGTTGAGCCAAAGTTGCTGACCGCTGCTTTCAAATCCGGTCGGTGAAGCGTTGTTTAAATACCGCTCCATGAATTCCATGCTCTTTTTCGTTATGATTCGCTTTTTTGCCATAAATCGTTTTCTTTCGGCTAAAGGTATTGATTGATTGTGTTAAGCGGTGTGAAATGGCTAAAAACATATCCTACCTTTGATGTCAATTATGGATTCTTTATCACAACTGGTATTAGGGGCAGCGACGGCGGAGGCAATAGCCGGCAAGAAATATGGTAACAAGGCCATTTTATGGGGAATGATTGGCGGTACCATACCGGATCTTGACGTGTTCATTCGCCCCTTCGTGAATGATTTACAGGCCATGGATTGGCATCGCGGCATTTCGCATAGTTTCTTGTTTTTTCTGGTGATTTCTCCCATGCTCGGTTGGTTGATATCGCGTATTTACAAGGGAAACCAGGGTTCTCCGCGTTTTTGGACGGGTGTGATGTTTGCCACCCTTGTGACCCATGTGTTGCTGGATTGCTTCACCACCTGGGGGACGCAGGTGTTTTGGCCGCTACAAGTGCGCGTAGCCTGGCATACGGTATTTGTTGCTGATCCACTCTATACAGTGCCATTGGTACTTTCTACCTTGGTTGTACTTTTCATCCGAAGAAACCGAAATCGACGCCCTGTGGTGAATTGGACTGGCATCGCTCTCAGTTCCGTGTATTTGCTCATCACTGTGGTAAACAAAGGGGTCGCAAATCGCGCTTTTGAACGAGCTTTTCACGCTCACGGCGTGGATGTGGAGTACTTCGAAACCAGGCCAACCCCGCTCAATACGATTCTCTGGACCGGAATGGCCAAGACAGACGATGGATACTATACAGGCTACTATTCTTTGCTCGACACCACCCCTTCTGAAAGGATCCAATTGGCTTTTACCCCCGGAAATCACGAATTACTACAGCCATACGAGCAAGATAAAGATGTGCAACAACTGGTGTTTTTATCCCAAGGATATTACGCTGTTGAAGCTACAAATGGTGATAGCTTAGTCTACCACGATTTGCGGTTCGGACAAGCAGCGGGTTTGAATGAGGAAGACAAAAAGGCTGTGTTCAGTTTTTCCATACGCAAGGATGCATTGGGAAATGCTATTATTCGACAACTGCCACAACCTGACTTTTCAGGACCAGAAGCTGAAGCTATGCTCGATCAACTCATTGAACGGTTGAAGGGTATTTGATGCCGATTTAGCGTACAATAAGCAATGGCATACTCGCAACAGTTTCTGAGCCAACTAGCTTTAGAATGTACTGTCCCACAGGGAGATCGGATGTGTCAAAGGTTGCTTTCTCAAGGCTTTTAGTCAACGGTAGTTCCTTTACCAATTTGCCTGTCATGTCGAACACTTCCAAACGCCCTTGGTTGAGTGGGCTTTGAAGAGTTACCGTGCATTGATTATCCGCCGGTTGAGGCGCTACTGTAAAAGAAAATGCCTTTGCTTCTTCAATTCCCGTTAGGTTGCTGAATTGAACGCGATCAATGAATACGTTGTTACCATTGTCTGATTCAAAATAGAATTTGTAGCGGAAGGAGCCGTTGAAATAAACGGGATTGGTAATCTCGAAGCTTGCGATGTTCCAATCTTGGTCAGTGGGAGCAAAGTATGTTTCTGAATTCGAAGCCGTTGGTAGGTCTGTTGTTCCGCGCCATTGCTTGATGAGTGCCCATGTTTCGCCGCAATCGGTTGAGAAAAACAAGCGCAGACGATCATCGTTATCCGGGCTAATTTGCGTAAATGCAAACGCCATGGTCATGAGTGCTCCTTCTTCAGCCGTGGTTGATGCGGCATCACTGAGGTCGAAGGTGGGAGAGATGATTTCGTGAACCTGGTTTTCGTTGTACAAATAGTTTTCTACGAAGATGCTGGTATTATCGAGGTATCCCACTTCAGAGTTCCACTCCCAACGGTTGTTTTCTTTGGGCGAGTAATCCCAATATTCCGCGAGGTTAAATTCTTCCAAGCTTCCTTGTTCCACTCCAGCTTCTGGCAGTACAACAATAGCATTTTCGACACTGTAAACGCTCGATCCATTGGCATTTTGAACGGTAAGCGATACATTGTAAGTTCCTGGTGTAGAGTAGACTACAGACGGGTGCTGTTCTTGTGAGGATGTGATGTCTGCACCTTCGAAAGTCCATTGCCATGAAGGGAAATGATCGAGTGAGAGGTCAGAGAAAAAAACTTCGGTTCCCGGGCACACCACGCGGTCAGAGCAGGTGAACAGTGCTTCCGGCAATCCTTCCGGTTCCAAGAAAACGGGCGAACGCCACACCCCTCGTCCGTATGTACCGGCATATAATTGTCCGGAGTTATGATAGACAAGGTCGTTTACGATGGTGCGGGGAAGGTCATCTGAAAATTCTTGCCATCCAGCCAATTGAGGATTGAGCATCCAAACGCCGAAATCTGTTCCCGCATAGATGGTAGCATTGATAGGATCGAAAGCGAGGGCGTTTACGGGCAAGTTGGGCAGTCCTAGGCTTACGTTTGTCCATGATGCACCTCCATCGAATGATTCAAAAATCTTATTGCCTGCGGTAAAGCCCGAGTGCGAAATCCAAAGGTGATTGGCATCATCTGGACTGACTAGGATGTCAGACATCGCTACACCCGGTGTCGGGACGGTGATCTCGGTCCACGTAGTACCTCCGTTCTCTGATTTGAACAAATCCGTATAAGAAGCAGCGTAGATGATGGAGGAGGAGGCTTCACTCATGGCGAGTTTTCTGAGTGTAGTATTGATATTAAAGCTCACCTGAGTCCAGTTGGCATTGAGTCCATTGCGTTTCCAGACATTGGTAAATCCGGCGAACATAACACCTGGGTTCGACGGGTCGTATATCCATGGTGTTGTCCATGCTCCATTGTCGTCGATTCCTTCTGCAGCCCAGTCTGTGTTTAGGCCACCATTTTCACTAACGTAGAATGCGCCAAATTGAGCCGACATGTACACACGGTCAGAGTTGGTGGGGTCGAAGAAGCACACCATCCCATCACCACCCTGGATGTGTATCCAGTCGTTATTGTCGCTAATCATGGTGCCATTGTCTTGAAGGCCGGTGACAACGCGGTCGGGATCATTGGGATCTACATCCACGTGGTAACATTGTGAAATGGAGAGTCCGTCGCTGATGTCTGTGAAATTGAGGTTGGACCAGTTTCCGCGGTAAATACCACCATCGGATCCAACGAAGACCAAACCTCCGGTTGCGTAGATGTGGTGCACATCGGCGTGTACGTAGTCGTGTGGATTTCCGCCTAAGACCCAGTAAGCATGCAGGTCCCAGCTTGAACCACCATTTGTACTTCTCCAGAGGTTGATTCCGCCGACCAATACATCATTGGCGTTGCTTGGATTTACTCCAATGGCTAGATCATACCATGCTTGTCCGCCGCTTGTATTGCCGTCTTCACTGCCATCTAAGATGTTGGGCGAGTCTGCGCGTAGAGTGAACGATTCACCGGAGTCTGTGGATCGATACACACCGAGAAGTCCGTAGGCAGTGTCATCGGCAATTACGAGGTAGACGTATTCAGCATTAGCCGGTGTAACAGCCAAAGCGATACGCCCCACGGATGAAGGTGCGGGAAGTCCGTTGGTTACACTGGAGAAGTTTTGGCCGTTGTCTGTCGATTTGAAGAGCATGTCGGGACGAGCGGCATAAACTATATTGGGGTCATTGGGTTTGAAGGCCATGTCTTTGAAAGATCCATTGCGTACATTTTCCCAGGACAAACCGGCATTAGCACTTCTGAATATTCCTTGGTTGGTGGCTGCTAGGAGTATTTGGTTGTTGTCGGGGTGAATGAGGATGCGAGACACCCAAGCGCCATCTCCTTCTTCAAAGTAGAGGCCTGTACTTGACCAGGTGAGTCCACCATCTTCTGAGACGTATACACCTCTTCCTTCCGTGTCGCTAGCCATTTGATCTCCTGTTCCAATATAAATTCTGTTTTCATTGGTAGGATCAATGGCGATGGCACTTACTCCACCGAAGAAATAAGAATCGGTGAGGGGTGACCATGTATTTCCTCCATTGGTTGATTTCCATATTCCACCTGCAGGAGCACCAACGTAAATAGAATTGTTGTTCGACGGTGCTGTGGTAACAAAGTTCAGACGTCCGTTCCCTGGGGCGTAAGCGCTATTCGTCCAATTGTCAGGACCCAAATCTACCCAGCTACCATTGCGTTGGCTGTTGCGCACGGGAAGGTCGGTCATAGCATCTGCATAGTTGCTGCGAAGAACTGTCCAGTCTTGTGAGGGATAGATGCGAGGGAACATGAATTCATACCACCGATAGAAGTGATTTTTCCCGGACATATTCGGATTCATGAGCAGATCTGCTTCGAAAGCTTCTTTCACTTCATCGAGCGGAG
>JBJOIB010000038.1:0-6679 GCA_046047375.1 Bacteroidota bacterium | reverse complement strand
AGTCAATAAACATGGCTTCATCATCGCCCCGCTGGGCCAACTTAAACTGATCTTCAAATCGACCCCGCTGGTCAATCGGGTCGTTGAGCTCACTGTATGCATTGGCGAGCTCGGTGCCATTAACCATCAACTCAAAACGTTCTGTAAGTTCCGGATTGTCGCGGTGTTTCTTACAAAGAGGCGACATTTCGATGGGGTAATCCGTAATGAACGTCGGTTGAATGAAGTGGTGTTCACATTTTTCAGAGAAGATCTCATCAATGAGTTTTCCCTTACCCATAGCTTCATTCACCTCAATTCCGAGCTTGATCGCCTGCTCACGCAATTCGTCTTCCGACTTGTTGTTGATGTCGACTCCTGCATGATTCAAAATTGCCTCTGCCATGGTCATGCGGGCAAACGGGCGTTTGAAGTCGATTTCTTTATCTCCGAGTTTCACCTTGGTGGATCCATGAACAGCGAGGCACACACGTTCAATCATCTCTTCCGTAAAGTTCATCATCCACTTGTAGTCTTTGTAAGCCACATAGATCTCCATGATGGTGAACTCCGGGTTGTGCGTGCGGTCCATGCCTTCGTTGCGGAAATTCCTCGAGAATTCGTACACACCATCAAATCCACCCACGATGAGGCGCTTGAGGTACAATTCGTTCGCAATGCGCAGGTACAGCGGAATGTTGAGGGCGTTATGATGCGTGATAAATGGACGAGCAGCGGCACCTCCGGGAATGGCCTGAAGAACAGGGGTATCCACTTCGAGGTATCCACGTTCGTTGAAGAAGTTGCGCATGGTTTGAATGATGGTAGAACGCATGCGGAAGGTTTGCTTCACATGGTCGTTCACCACCAAATCTACATAGCGCATGCGGTAGCGGAGCTCAGGGTCAGAGAAAGCATCGTGCACTTGACCTTGGTCGTCAACCTTAACAACAGGGAGTGGGCGAAGCGTTTTGCTCAGCACGGTGAATGATCGCACTTCTACGGATGGTTCGCCGGTTTGCGTGGTAAACGTTACGCCTTCAATTCCGATGAAATCACCGAAATCGAGCATTTTTTTGAAAACGTTGTTGTAGAGCGACTTGTCTTCTCCGGGACAAAGGATGTCGCGATTGAAGTACAGCTGGAACTTGCCCGTGCTGTCTTGCAACTCAGCAAACGACGCGCTTCCCATGATACGTCTGTTCATGATACGTCCGGCCATTGAGACCGGCGTTCCCGGACTAAATTTCTTTCGCAAATCTTCTGAAAGGGTCGATATTTCGAATTCGGCAGCAGGAAAAGGCTCAATGCCTGCGGCTCTCATTTGCTCCATTGCCTCCCGGCGAATGCGTTCCTGATCAGAAATGTTTTGCATGCGTTACGTATAGATTGCCGCAAAATTAAACAACATTTCCATGAACAGGTTATATGTGGGTGTAATAGGTGACATCCAGGAGGTAACAGCGTCAGAATTAACATGAACAGACGCAACCGTTACGCTTATATGTACGTCTTATCAACATTCCTTTGTATTTTTGTGTGGAAAACCTTGTGCTAAAGTAGTAAGCGGTGTGAGACGGGTCTTTACTTTTATAGCTATATTGCTGAGTATCAGTGCGAATGCTCAGATTACCATCTCAGCAACAGAGACGGAAGGCTGTCTTCCTTTGCCTGTAAATATTAGCGTAATCACACCGGCTCCGGCAGCTATCAGTTCGTATTTATGGACGGTTACCTATCCTGATAACTCCATTGTAACTTCCTCCTCTAATCAATACATTGATATTTTTCAAGACCCGGGTGCGTATGACATAACGTTAACCATCAATGGGATATTAACCGAGGTTTTCAATGACTTCATTGTGGTTCATGACAACCCAGTGGTTTCTTTCAGTGCGGATGACACCTTTGGCTGTGTGCCTCACTGTGTGCAGTTTACAGACAATAGCACCGTTAGCGATGGCAATATTGTGTCTTGGTCATGGGACTTTGGAAACGGGGTAATTTCTAACCAGCAAAACCCGCAATATTGCTACAATTCAGGAGGATCATTCACCCCCATTCTCTCGGTATTGGATGAATTCGGTTGTTTTAATTCCATTTCGGTGCCGGCCATGATTACGGTTAGCAATACCTTTCCGAATGCCCAATACACCACCCCCTCTACAGCAGACTGCAACCCACCTGTTTATGTGAATTTTTTCAATACATCGGGCGGGACCGGAATTGTTTCGAGCACCTGGGATTTTGACAATGGATTTGTACAGACGGTGAATGGGACAGGCAATGCGGCTCAAACCTTCAACGCTGTGGGCGATTATAACGTTTGCCTATCGGTTGAAAACGCAAATGAGTGTGTAAGCACGTATTGCAGCATCTTTTCCGTTGTTCCTCCACCTGTAGCCTCTTTCACAACGTCATCACTGGTGGTTTGCGAAGGAGAGCCCCTTGTTTTTGAGTCCACCACAGCCCCAACCGCTCCTTTTGTTTCATGGGATTTCAATGGTGATGGCGTTGTAGATGCCACAGGAGACAGTGTTAGTTATGCTTTCAGCGCTCCAGGTGTTTTCGTTCCGCTCTTGGAGGAGCAATATTCTGCAAGTTGTGTTGGTCAAAGCTTGGGAGACGTCAGCATTACCGTTCTTCCGGGGGCCACTGCTCAATTCACCTCGAGCGATCCTTCCGGATGCCAGACACCTTTTCAGGTTGCATTTACGAATGAAAGCATAGGCGGAAACATTACGGCATATGAATGGCTCATTGATGGCGTTTCTGTTGCCACTACGGCAGATTTGACCTATGACTTCGCTGGTTATGGTGATTATGACGTTGCACTTGTTGTTTTCACTGCTGATGGTTGCTCCGACACTTTACTGATGCAAGACTATGTCACCCTGGCACCCCCTAGCATCACCTTTGGCGCTCCAACATTGCTGTGCACCGGTGAGCCTGTTATATTGACCAACGTAGCGATCACAACACCGGAGCAAATCAGCCAGATATTGTGGGATTTTAACGGTGACGGAATATATGATTCCTCAGGTAACAACCCGAATTACACCTACACCGACGCCGGGGAATATACCATTCAAGTAGCCCTGACTACCGTCTCCGGGTGCACCAACATTGTACTTGCCAATTCATCTACCGAAGTGCAGCCTGAAGTGGTTGCGGAGTTTGTGGCAAGTGAAACCATCACTTGTGCGGGTTTGCCTGTTACTTTCTGCACACAGATGGAAGAGAACACCACCTATTCATGGAACTTCGATGACAACACCGGTTTTCAAATTGTAGCGTTCCCTGACACCTGTATTGTTCATGATTATCTTGACACTGGT
The DNA here is from genome assembly GCA_046047375.1 of Bacteroidota bacterium. Taxonomy (GTDB): domain Bacteria; phylum Bacteroidota; class Bacteroidia; order Flavobacteriales_D; family Sanyastnellaceae; genus RI-182. The sequence goes on along the minus strand of JBJOIB010000038.1, from coordinate 3,362 downwards.
TACTTCGACGTGACGTTGAGTGTGAGCAATTTGGCGTGCAATGCTTTCATCCATCTGGAAGATTACATCTACATCGGAGGGCCGGTTGCGTTGTTTGATTTCAACCAGGATTGCAGCGTGCTGTCTACTGTTTATTTTACTGACACCTCCATAGACGCTGACTCGTTGGTGTGGGATTTCGGGGATGGCTCACCTTTGGTGATTGATGTTTTGAACCCCACCCATACCTACCCTGGACCAGGAACATACACCGTTACCCTGCGCGCCTTCAATTTCACGACGGGGTGCGAAGACATACGAACAGCGGTTGTTTCTACCACACAAACGCCTATCAACCTCACCCGCTTTCCGTTTCAAGGATGTGCGCCCATTTCACCCAATTTTGCGAGTACCGACTACGACATTTATCCCCATTGGGAGATTGATTTCGGCAATGGAACCACCTGCACAGCAACGTGGAATGAAACAGCGAACGTATGGGAGGTTTACACTTACTACCCGGATGGCACAACCGTATTCGACGATTTCTCATTCAATTCCAACTGGTTTCCTGATGTATATTACACACAAGGTGGATTATACGATGTAACCTTGACGGTGACAGATGCCAATGGGTGTGTTTTCACAGAGGTGAAAAACGACTTTGTGAACGTTTACAACGACCAGTTTTTCTCTGACTTTACTCCGGTAATTCTTGAGGGCTGCGACTCGGTTCTGATTGATTTTCAGCCTACCGGAAACTTCTTGGCAAGCTGGCAATGGACCTTTTCAGACGGCACCACAAGTACCGATTTGAACCCGATTCATGAGTTTTTACCTCCATGGGACTACGGTTTTTCGGCCACCTTCGCTGCCACCGATGTCTTTGGGTGTCAATCTACTGTTACCCACGTGATTGACCTGGTAGCTCCGCCGGTTCCTGACTTTACGGTGCTTACCAATCCGAACTGCATTGGGGACACCATTTTGATTCAAAACAACTCTGTTGGTGATATTGCCTTTTATTATTGGGATTTTGGCGATTTAGCCTCCGGGAGTAACAACCTTTCAACCGATCCTGATCCGTGGCACGTTTTCTCCCAAAACGGAGATTATACCGTGTGTTTAACTGCAGAAAACACCCAAGGATGTCAGCAAAGCTTGTGCATTGATGGACTGGTTAACATCAACAATCCGGTGGCTGATTTTTCGTATCAAAACCAGATCAACAACTGCTTGTTTGGGGTTCAGTTCACCAACAACACGTTAGGAAATTTAACTTGTACAGAATGGGATTTCGGCGATAATCAGTTTGCCAGCTCTGAAAACCCATTCCACACGTATCCCATTGGTGTTTATGATGTAGAATTGGTTGTGTGCAATGACTATGGGTGCACCGACACCCTGTTGGTGCCAGACATTTTCAATTACAGCAATGTAATCGGGCCTATCACCATCATAGAAGATCAAACCAGTTGCGCGCCGTTCCAAACGTCTTTCTCAGCCTTTAATCCGAACGACAACTCATTTACCTATTTCTGGGAGTTTGGAGATGGGTTTGGGGATCCCAACAACAATACGGTTACATCACACACGTACACCGAGCCAGGCACCTATTGTCCGAGCTTGATCATGGAAGATACGAATGGTTGTCCGTTCTACATTGAATGTGATAACCCCATCGTTGTCACTGAGTTCACCTTCGAAGCCACCCCCATCAGCGCTTATTGCTATGGTGATAGCGTTTCTACTGTACTCAGTGGGGCGGACGGTTATTCGTTCAGCAATCCAGCCATAGTTTCCTTACAGGGTGGTACCTACTGGATTGATGCTTTGGCATCGGAGACCCTCATTGTAACAGGCACATTCGACGATTGCTCTTATGACCTGCCGCTCGACATCATTGTAAACGATTTGCCCCTTGTTTCGCTAGCTGAAACACCTCTCGTGTGTCAGTTCGAACCGGAGGTTACCTTATCTTCGGGAAGTCCAACAGGAGGCACCTACTTTATTGACGGTGCCCAAGCATCCGTCTTTAATCCATCGAACCCGGTGGGTTCATACCTGATTCGCTACGAATACACAGATGGCAATGGTTGTGAAAACAGCATTGAACAAGCCGTAGACATTGTTGCCAATCCATTGGTTGAACTGACTTCTCCGGGCGACTTTTGCTTTGCTGATGCCGCGGTTCCTCTCACCTTCGGCAGTCCGTTTGGGGGCGTTTATCAGTTGAATGGAAATACCGTTGTTGAATTCAATCCGCAAACAGGGGTAGGTGAATATGAACTATTCTATTCTTTTCAGGATGTAAACGGATGCAGCTCTCTCGACAGTGTAAGCTTTTCTGTATGGCCGCAGCCCGAATTGTCGGCGTCAGACGATGTGCTTTGTTGGGAGCCTTCTGTTGCCATCAATGCCGATGCTTCGATATCGTCGGGCTCTATTGTTGAGTACGTTTGGCAGGTGAATGGAGAAACAGGCACAACCGCCACTCCTGATTTCATCTTCAATCCGCAAACCGCCGGAAACTACACCCTTGTGCTTACCGCTGTTTCCGATCAGGCGTGTACCGCCGAAACAAACATAGAATTGACCGTTTTCGCCAGTCCTGAAGCGAGCATGGTGGTTAGTGATTTTTGTGCCAACGTTCCAGAAGTTCCTGAAAACACCTCCACGATTGAACAAGGAAGCATAGCCACGTACACATGGGAATTGGATGGCAACGTCATTTCATTTGATGAGGATTTACAAACACTCGGCAACACCGCGTGGGGCGATCACACCATTGGGTTAACCATCATAAGCGATCAAGGGTGTGAAGACAGCATTGAGGTGCCTTTCTACGTGCATCCGGTGCCAGAACTCGATCTAGATGTTCAAGACGTTTGTGCAGAAGAGTTGTTTTCCATTCCTAACCTGACGACCATCGCCGATGGCACGGTAGATCAGTACACTTGGGGCTTTGGAAATGGAACCACATCGGCGGAGTTTACGCCAGATGTAGCCTATGCGAACGCTGGAACTTACACCATTCAGCTATCAGCCACCAGCGATGCCGGTTGTTTGTCTGAGGCAACGACAACCATAACCGTGTTTCCGCTTCCACAGCCCATGTTCGACCTGAGCGCAGAGGCAGCTTGTGCTTACACAGATCTTGTTCTTACAGATCTTTCAGGTATCACCGAAGGTTCAATTGCATCACTCACGTGGTATTTGAACAATGATCAAGTGGGAAGTGCACCGGTTCTGACCCTCAACACATTGGAGCCAGGCACCTACGACATAGGCCTTGTGGTGGTTTCGAATGAGGGCTGCATGTCCAGCATTACCGAGAACAACGCCTTGGAGATATTCCCGAATCCAACTTCTGGATTTACCTT
>JBJOIB010000037.1:0-9102 GCA_046047375.1 Bacteroidota bacterium | reverse complement strand
GATAAATACCCCGAACTCGCTGGAGCACTGGCCATGCACCATTCAGCGGTGAGCAAAGAATTGAGGCATTGGGTTGAGGATGCTCTGGCAGAAGGGCGATTGCAAGCGGTGGTGTGCACATCATCACTCGATTTGGGGGTGGATTTCAGACCGGTAGATGCCATTGTCCAAATTGGTGGACCGAAGGGTGTAGCCCGTTTTGTGCAACGAGCGGGTAGAAGCGGACACCAGCCTGGCGCAGAAAGTGTCATCTACTTTCTCCCAACGCATGCGCTCGAATTGGTAGAAGCAGCTGCGCTACGCGTGGCAATAGAAGAGCAACAAATGGAAGAACGCTTGCCCTACGCGCGTTCGTTTGATGTGCTTGTTCAATACCTTACCACGTTAGCTACCGGAATCGGTTTTGTTCCAGATGAGGTTCTCCCTGAAATTCTATCTACCTACTCGTTCGAATCGATGCAAGAAGATGAATGGCGCTGGTGCCTCCAGTTTATCTCTTCCGGTGGAGCTTCTCTTGCCGCCTACCCAGAGTACCGAAAGGTAATCGTCGATAACGGAGTGTATCGCATCGCAGGTCCTCGCTTCGCCCGAAGACACCGCATGAGCATTGGTACCATCGTGAGCGACCAACTGATGATGGTGAAATACAAAAGGGGAGGAGCCATCGGACATGTGGAAGAATATTTCGGCTCCTCGCTGCGCATCGGCGATGTGTTCTGGTTCGCAGGTCGAGCGTTGCAACTGATAGAATTGAAAGAAAATACACTTTTTGTAGCGAACTCGGATAAGTCATCAGGCCGCATTCCTTCATGGGGAGGTGGTAGAATGCCGCTCTCCTCGAAGATGTCGGATGTGTTGCGTAGAAAAATATCTGAATTTGTATCAGGGAAGATCGAGGATCCGGAAATGATCAAAATTGCCCCGTTGCTCGATTTGCAACTTGAACGCTCTGCCTTGCCGAACGATGGTGAATTGCTCATTGAACAGCTTCAGACCGAAGAAGGATACCACGTGTTCATCTTTCCCTTTGAAGGCCGGTTGGTACATGAAGGACTTGCCTCTCTGCTCGCTTACCGCATCAGTTTGCTCACGCCCATTTCGTTTTCGCTGGCTTACAATGATTACGGACTAGAATTACTCAGTGATCGACCTATTCCCTTGGAAGAAGCGCTAGATAACAATTTCCTTTCACCTGAACACCTCATTGCGGATCTTCAAGCCGCCATCAACTCGGTGGAGATGGCCAGAAGAAAATTCAGGGACATCTCTGTAATTTCAGGATTGGTTTTTCAAGGTTTTCCCGGACAAAAAACGAAAGACCGACATTTACAATCATCCGCGTCGCTTGTTTACGATGTTTTTGCCGATTACGACAACTCCAATCTCCTGCTGCGCCAGGCCTTTGATGAAGTAATTGACCATCAGCTTGAAATCAATCGTTTCCGCAAGGTGCTGGAAGATATTCAGCGTAAATCAATAATTATAACCACACCGAATCGTCCTACACCGCTCAGTTTTCCCATCATGGTAGATAGACTGAGAGAACGACTAACATCTGAATCCATAGAAGATAGAATCGCTAAAATGACCCTTCAGTTGGAGTCTTGAAGGTGGTTAGAAATGTAATCGAAGGGGATTTTTGAACACAGACAGGTCTCTTTACCTCGTTAAATTTTGATACTTTCGCCCTTCACAAAAGTTAGAACGTGCAAGGATTTTTAAAGTTTGTAGGGACGATGGCCATGGTTTTGGTCGCCTTCTCTGTGTTTTCGCAAGGAACCATCAAAGGATTTGTGAAGGATAAGAAAACCGGTGAACCGGTGATTTTTGCCTCGGTTGTGCTGGTTGGAACCAATTACGGTGTTTCAACAGACGTTACCGGATACTACACGCTGTCTAAAATCCCAGCCGGTTCTTACACCCTGAAAGTCTCAAGCCTTGAATACGAAGACGCTACCCTTGCAGTAGAAGTGGCAGATGGAAAGGTGATTACCCGCAACTTCGAAGTTGCCAGTAAAATCATACAACTTGGTGGGGCTGAAATCAGTGCCGATAAGGCCGAACAAGAGACCCAGGTGCGCATCTCGGTTGAAACCATCCGTCCGGCAGATATCAAGCGCATTCCGTCTTTTGGCGGACAAGCTGACCTCGTGCAGGTGCTCCAAGTTCTCCCTGGTTTTGTAAGCACTGGCGACCAAGGTGGACAGTTGTACATCCGCGGTGGATCTCCCGTTCAAAATATGGTTCTCATGGACGGAATGATCGTCTACAATGCCTTCCACAGCATCGGACTATTCTCCGTTTTCGATTCGGATATCATCGCTAACGCGGATGTTTACAGTGGTGGATTTGGTGCTGAATTTGGCGGAAGAGTGAGTTCAGTTATGGATATCACCACCCGCGACGGAAACAAAAAAGAACACCACGGTAAAATTGGCGGATCGCCTTTCGGTGCAAAGTTGATGGTAGAAGGTCCACTGCGCAAAGCAACAGAAGAAAAAGGAGGTATCAGCTACATCCTCTCTGCAAAAAGAAGCTATCTAGAGCAAAGTTCTAAGCTGTTCTATACCTATATCGATTCGGCCGGATTGCCGTTTAACTTCACTGATATCTACGGTAAAATTTCATTCGGAGGAAAAGGTGGAAGCAAATTCAACCTCTTCGGTTTTAGCTTCGCCGATGATGTTCAATACCAAGCACTCTCGAAATTGAATTGGAAGAACTACGGTGGTGGAGGTAACTTCGTTGTGGTTCCAGCCGGTTCTGCGGTTCTTATCAATGGTAATTTCGCTAGTTCGCGCTACGAAATAACGTTGAAAGAAGACAACCTTCCCGATCGCTTTAGCGCAGTAAACGGGTTCAACTTCGGACTCGATTTCAAATACATCCGTGGTGATGATGAGTTGAAGTACGGAATCCAAGTGGTGGGCTTGCGAACTGATTTCCAAACGTTTAATGCACTTGGTGTGGGCATTGAACAAACCGATAACTCTACCCAGTTCGGTGGTTACTTCGATTATAAAATCAGCGCGGGAGATTGGATCATCGAACCAAGTATCCGTTTGCAATACTACAGCGATCAAACGCGTATGTCTCCTGAACCACGACTCGGAATGAAATACAAAGTGAGTCCGGTATTCCGCGTTAAAATGGCAGGTGGTATCTATTCACAAAACTTGATCAGCGCAAATAGCGACCGCGATGTTGTAAACTTGTTCTACGGATTCATGACGGCACCGCAAGATCTTCAAGATGAGGTGGTATTGCCAAACGGTGAAGTGAAGGAAATCAAACATGCACTTCAAATGGCTCGTCATGCCATTGTTGGTTTTGAATGGGATATCACCGAGGAATTTAACTTGAATGTTGAAGGTTACGTGAAAGACTTCAACCAGCTAACCAACATCAACCGCAACAAACTCTTCCCTGACGACGGCAACAATCCTGAAATTCCGGATGAGTTGAAGAAAGACTTTATTGTGGAAACTGGCCTGGCGCAAGGTTTAGACTTCTTGCTGAAATACGAGCAGAAACACCGCTCCGTTTGGTTGGTTTACTCCTTGTCAAACATCGATCGTTGGGATGGAAATCGTTGGTATGACCCTGTATTTGATCGCAGACACAACATCAACTTTGTTGCTTCGCAAGCATTCGGTGAAGACCATACCTGGGAGTTAAGCACCCGCTGGAATTTAGGAAGTGGATTGCCCTTTACACAAACACAGGGGTATTACCAAGAACCAAGCGTAGCAAATGGCGTTGGTACCGACTATGTGATCGATAACTCGAACCAGTTGGCTATTCTATACGGTGGACTAAATGAAGGTCGTTTGCCTTACTACCACCGTCTAGACATCAACCTGAGAAAGACCTATGAGTTGAAGAACGATGTTACGCTCGAATTCAATGCGGGTGTTACCAACGTCTACAGCAGAAAGAATGTGTTCTACATCAACCGCGTTACCGGCGAACGTGTAGATCAGCTTCCGTTCTTGCCTAGCCTCGGTTTCGAATTCTCATTCTAGTATTGAAATTTGTCCCATTTTGGGAGAATTTCATCTCTGCGTTTTTTGATTCTACCACAATGACTTAAATTAGCCCAGAGCTAATGAAAATGTCTTATTGTGGTAACGCCATAAAACGATTGCTACCGCTATTCTTATTGTCATCACTTTGGTTGCTACCGAAACCGGGTCTTGGCAAACAAAATAGACAGGTAGACTCGCTGGAAATCAGGAGAGCAGATTCGTTATCCGGTTTTCATCCGGAAGAAGCTATTCGACTGTACCTTGATATTTCTGCTAAGTTCAATGACGACGATTCGTCTTCGCTGAGAGCCTATCTGTTTGAGCGCATCGGAAGGACCTATTTTCTCATCGGCAATTACCCCGAATCCATTGATTACCTCACCAGGGCTTTGGCCCTCTACCGATCCAACGGGAATACCGGTAAACAAGCCAGTCAACTGGCTAGTCTTGGGTCAGCTTATTACTTCAGCGAAACCGGTGAGTTGGATGTGGCCCTGCGTTATTACTCCGAAGCGTATGATTTGTTCAGACAGCTCGGGTTGAGGGATTCAGCTGAATTCATGACCAACTATTCAGGCTATGTGTATTGGGCACGAAACGAGAAAGAACGCGCCTTAGACATGCACCAAAAGGCTTATGCGGTTTTCGATAGTCTGAGAAATGTCAAAGGAATGGCGATATCAGCAAGCGATATAGGCTTTACGCTCAATTCGCTTAATCGATTTGATGAAGCGCTCAACTACCATGAAAAAGCCCTTGCATTGGCTTCCTCCCTTCACGATACCTTGGTTATGATACCCATTCTCAACAACATCGCCATAAGTAAATCGCACCTGGGAGAACCGCAAGAAGCGCTTGAATGGTCGAAGAAAAGTGAAGATTGGGCACGCAGAAGATCTTCGCTTCTACGCGTCAAGGAAGCAATTTTAACTCAAAGCGAAATCTTGGCACAATTGGAACGGTACGATGAAGCCTACAGATTGCATTTGAAATACGATGAACTCAAAGATTCCATTGCGGGGCTGGAGAGAATTAAGACCGTTCTTAAGTTCAGAGAAAGAGAACAGCAGGTGGAACAAGAAAACCAGTTGCATCTCGCCAAGGTTCAAGAAGAAGCTGAAACGCGGCAGGAAAGGATTTTCAGAAGTTACCTGTTCGCCACCATCGCTTCTTTGCTCGCACTGGCCATCTTTATGTTTGTTTACAACAGAAGAATACGCAAACAAAAAGAACGGTACATTCAACTCAATGCCGAACTGCAAAGCACTCGCGTTAAAGTAGATAAACAAAATGAAGAGTTGCGCAATCAAAATGCTGAGATAGCGCGGTCAAATAAAAAGCTGGAAGAACTCCTGGAGGAACTTAAAAACGCGCAATCCACTCTTGTGCAGTACGAAAAGCTCGCCGCACTGGGCACCTTGGTCAATGGTGTTGCGCACGAAATCAACAACCCTCTCAATTTTGTGCAAGGAGGACTCTATGGTTTGAGTAAGTTGACGAAACATTTGGCTAGCGAATCACAACAAGAAGAAGCCAATGAACTGATCGGACATATGACTACCGGTGTTCGCCGAATATCCGATATCGTGTCAGAATTGTCGAAGTACGGCCGATCCAACATTCAACAAGATTTTATCACGTGCGATCTCCGCAAAATCACGGAAGATTCCGTAGCCCTGGTCATTCCGCGAGCCGAAGAAGCTGCATGTACCATCACAGTTTTGTTGCCTGAAGTGCCGGTATGGATTGATTGCTATGAATCTGGCGTGCAACAAATGATCACGAATTTGGTTATGAATGCCATTCAGGCTTTGAACGAACATGGATATGTGCGCGTTGAAATTAAGACTCAAAACAACCGTGCACAAATCATCGTTACAGATAACGGAAGAGGCATTACTCCTGAGGTTCAGGAGAAGATATTTGATCCTTTTTACACCACGCGAGGACCACAAGAAGGTACAGGTCTCGGTTTGTACCTTACATATAAACTGGTGCGGGCACACAAAGGAACCATACACGTTGAGAGTAAACAGGGAGAAGGAACTACAATGACCATTGAACTGCCGCTAGCGAAATGACCATGAATGAACGATTCACCTTATGGTATGTAGACGATGAACCCATCAACCACAAAGTTTTTCAGGTGTGTTTCGATGAGTCTTTCGATCTGCGTTTTGCCGCCTCCGGAGAAGAGGTTGTTGATAGATCGGATGAATTGATTCAGGTTTCCGCAGTGATTAGCGATTACCGCATGGCCGGTATGGATGGCGTTGAGTTGCTGACGTTCGTTAAAAAAACAACGCCACAGGTGTTGACCGTGCTTTTGTCGGCATTCGATCGCGAAGAGGAGATACAACAAGCCAAGGCCCTTGGGCTCATAGACTTATGTCTTTCCAAACCTTACAATCCCGAACTTTTAGCCGATGTGCTTTTCAAGGAATGCATCAAACGTGTTCAAGGGCTTGGGTGATGTCGGCAATCAAATCGTCGTGATGCTCTACACCAACAGACAAACGTATCAGGTTGTCTGTGATGCCCATTTCAGCTTTCAATTCTGGTGAAACATCCGCATGGGTCATGCTGGCCGGGTGTTCTGCCAATGACTCTGTAGACCCGAGGCTAACAGCCAGGTGAGCGAGCTTTAAGTGGTTCAAGAAACGAAAAGCTTCTTGTTCACCGCCTACAACGGTAAACGATAGCATAGCGCCGGCGCTTGAATACTGCCGTTTGAAAATCTCGTATTGACGTCCGTCTTCAGGAGTCAGATGTCCTAAATAATGCACTTTTTCAACTTTCGGATGCGCCTTTAAATAGTCAGCCACATGCCGGGCATTCAACGCTTGTTGTTCCATGCGTACTTTGAGCGTTTCTAAGCTTCGCATAAGCAGCCATCCTGTCCATGGGCCTGCCATACTACCCAAAAAGGTGCGCAGCGTTTTCACCGGCCCCATGAGTGCTTTGCTCCCCAGGCATGCACCGGCAATTACATCGCTGTGGCCGCCTATGTATTTGGTTGCCGAGTACAGCACTAAATCTGCACCGTGCTTCAGTGGGTGTTGCCAAATAGGCCCCATGTATGTGTTATCCACAGCGGTCAGGACCTGTCGTTCAGGGGTTGAGTAATGCCGCGCAATATCCACACAGCAAGCAATGTCTATGAGCGCATTGGTAGGGTTGGCCGGCGTTTCCAAATACACCATTTTTAGCCGCTTTTCTGCCCCCGCTTCGCGAATAAGTTCATGGATGCGGTCGCAGGTATCGTTCGGACTAAAACCAATCACTTGAACACCAAAGCGCGTAAGTACGTGGTTGATAAAGTGATCTGTTCCACCGTAGAGCGGATTGCTGTGAAGCAGCACGTCTCCCGGGTTGAGGTAACACAATAGCATCGTGGAAATGGCTGACATTCCGCTTTCAAATACCGCCGCTTCTTCTGCTTCATCCCACAAGCACAATCGGTTTTCAAGAATCTCCAAGTCAGGATTGTTTAACCGGCTGTATATCAGCCCCATTTTCTCATCGGGCTCTTGCGTGCGGAGACCATAGGCAACTTCGAAAAATCGCTTGCCTTCTTCTGCCGTTTTGAAAACGAAGGTAGACGTTTGGAATATAGGACATTTGATGGCGCCTTCTGACCATGATGGCTCGTAACCATAAGACATCATCAGCGATTCTGGGTGCATTTTGCGGGTTGTGCTCATACCTGCAAAAGTACGTTTATAGAACAGAATGACAATAAATGATAAAAAAAACAGAAAATTATTCTGTATAGAATAAAATATAGGAATATAATATCTATATAATGGTTAAATTTGGAAAAAGACGGAATATTTGTACCATGAAGTTAGACGCCATTGATTATTGTTTGTTGAGTGCGCTGCAGCGGGATTCTTCGCTCACCGTTTCGGAATTAGCCGCAACATGTCGATTGTCGCGAACTCCCGTTCACGAGAGGGTGAAGAAATTAGAGAAAGCTGGGGTGATTGTAGGATATCGGGCACACCTGCAAGCGGCCGCTGTGGGGTTCGATATCCATGCCTTTTGCAACGTATCGTTGAAAGAGCACACCAAGCGCTTTTTGGAGCAATTTGAGCTCAGCATTTGCGAGCACCCGGAGGTAGTTGCATGTCATCACATCGCCGGGATGTTCGATTATCTTATTGAAATTCGGGTACCCGACATGGAGTCGTACCAGCATTTTATTTCCAATAAATTGGCATCCATCGAAAACATTGGCAATGTGCAGAGCTCCTTTGTTATGAAAGAACTGCTGGCTGACCGTGGGATGGGACTGGCCTTGATGGAAGACCGAATCAAAAAGGGGAAGACAGCGTAACTATCCGGCGAGTGAGCCGTCATACAATCAAACTGCTTTTGATGCGTTCAAAAGTGTATCTTTGCCGCCGATATGCAAAAATCAATGCCGCGATCATTGCACATGTTTCACCGTTTTCCCCTTCAACGAGGGCTCTTTTTTGTGCTCATAGCCCTGTTTTCGTTCTCTTGTGGCGAGTACAACAAGGTGCTCAAGAGCAACGATGTGAACTACAAGTACGAAAAGGCCGTTGAATATTTCAATGATGACCGATGCATGCAAGCGCTTCCGATCTTTGAAGAATTGATTGGATTGGTGCGCGGATCGCAGCTTTCAGAGGGAGTTTATTACTACTACGCCAAATGCCACTACTGCATTGGCGATTACTACCTGGCGAATTATTACTTCAACAACTTTGCGAAAACCTTCGTGTACTCGCCCCATGCAGAAGAGTGTCAGTTCATGGCTGCGATGTGCAGTTACAACTTATCGCCTGAATATACCCTCGATCAAACCGATACGCGCTTGGCTATCAATGAGATGCAGCTTTTCATGGATAAATATCCGGACTCAGCGAAGCGAGATACCTGCAATTTGTTGATCGCTGAGTTAAACAGTAAACTTGAGCGTAAAAGCTTTGAAATAGCTCGGTTGTACGAAAAGACCCAAAACTACAAGAGCGCTGTGCTTGCGTTGAACAACGCCCTCAAAGAATACCCGAACTCTCCGTACAAGGAAGAAATGATGTTTCTCATC
>JBJOIB010000036.1:0-3598 GCA_046047375.1 Bacteroidota bacterium | reverse complement strand
ACGTCCAGTCTGTTAGTTGAGTAATGTGATTTACATGAAAGAATCCGCCCAGATAGTGTTGCGAGAACCTTCCATTGTTCACAACTGGAATAAATGCACTGTTTACTTGGGTTAATCCATTAAAGTTTTCTTCTCCACGGAGCCATTTGTAATGGAAGCCATAGTCGAGATAATGAAAGAGGATTGGGTTTTCAAAAAACTTAGCCCATCCTCCCTCGAGGTATAGACCAATTTTTCCGGAGGCATCAAACGTTCCGTTGAAGAGGGTGTCTTTACCAGTTTCAGAATTTACGACCAGCATTTCCGCATCGGGGTGCATGTTCGGGATGGTGAATGTTGCACCAGGGGCGAAATGCCAGGCTTTACCGTTGTATTTCGATCCGATTTGGTAAAGAGGTCGATTTTGCCTTCCGGGCTGTGCGAGGAGAGCGAGGGGGAAAAAAGCGAATAAAAGGAGAAATCGGAAAGCCATATTGGTGTAACGCATGGAAGATTTTTTTGTTATAACTCCTTGACTACGAAAGTAGTAAATAACACTTATCCGCAACGCTAAAAAATCGCGCCCGTACGCTTATAAAGTTAATTAGTGCTTCCGTAAAGTAAAAGAAAATCGATGAACCTCAGTGGCTACATTTGAACAAACTAAAATTATGAATACAGCCAATAAACCAAGCTTGGACTTCGATGACATTTTCCCAACAGACCATGATGTTGAATCGTATTTCAAGGCTCTTACGCTTAAGCTAGGCACAAAAAGTCAATGCAAGTGCAAACAACATTCGAATGTGAAATGGAACGATTCACAAAAAGTTTGGCAATGCAGTTCTTGTGGCCGAAGACAATCCATCAAATCCAGAACATTCATGCACAACAGTAAGGTGAGTTTGCGCATCTGGCTTAAGGCACTTTTTCTCATACACACTTCGAAAACTCCAATGTCGGCGGTGAAGCTTCAAAGTGAGTTGGGCTTATCACGATATGAAACAGCTTGGTATATTTTTCATAGAATTCGCATGTTTCTCACCTACCATATGGTGCGAGAAAACATTTTCCAACTCATTTCAAAATGTCGCAAAAAGGCCATTCGCATGAAAATGCGTAAGACTCGGCGTAAACCATTCCTAGAGTATAAGAAGATCATACTTATGAGACAACATTCAGATCAACCCACATTGAATGAGTATATTCATCCTTTGATAGCAGATATCTATAAATGCAGAGGGAAGACAAAAGGAACAGATGAAGCAATATTCTACCGCTATCGTTACCGAGCGTTCTCATCAAATATTCATGTCACTTTTGGATGTTCAAGCGACGGCATTGAAGATGGACGAGTAATAAATAGTGGACTTCTTAAGGATCTAACATTCAAGATTAAAATAACCCATAAGGGAGTCTCATCATTCTATTTGCAACACTATCTTTTCGAACATTCCTACTTGGGCTTAAACCCATTTAGCATAGACTCATTTGAAAAAATGATCTCTTACGGATTGATGCTTTATTTCGTGATGTAGCAATTATCTTCCAAGCTCAGAGAGAATGGCATTCTCCACCTCCGGTGAGTTCCATACCTCTGAAATGTCAGGGCGATCCATCACCTTGTGCATGATTTCATCTTGTCGGATGCCGTTCCGAAGTGCTTCATCATAAGGAATATGGCTAAATGTAACTTGAGAATACAGTGGCATCCACTTATCAGGATGACGTTCATAAAAGAGAGACTCTATTTTCTTTTGAAGGAGAAAACGATCATCTGCAGTTTTATCGCGCATTTCAATGTAATTTCTCAAGGCCAATTCCCGGATAGCGTCCACTTGAGGTTTGCGTTTTGAAGAAAAGGCTGCGAAAACAGCTGTCCAATCGCCGTTGAGAGTTGAGATGAGTTCGTCAAGAACTGTGCAGTCTTCGAATCCACTGTTCATTCCCTGTCCGTAGAAAGGGACAATTGCATGAGAAGCGTCTCCGAGCAGGCAAATCTGATCCTTGAAATTCCAAGGTGAACAAGATATCATCACAAGCGAACTAGTCGGATTCTCTTGATAGTCCTGAATTAAAGTAGGCATGAGTTCGACCGCATCTGGAAAAGTGCTTAAAAAGAATTCTTTCACATTTTCTGTTGAACGAAGCGCATTAAAAGACACCTTACCATCGAAAGGAAAAAAGAGGGTGCATGTAAAACTCCCATCAGGATTAGGAAGTGCAATCATCATAAACTCTCCTCTAGGCCAAATATGGAGTGCATTTTTTTCAATTCTATGCGTTCCATCCGGATTGGCAGGAATTGAGAGTTCCTTGTACCCGTGCGTAAGATACTTCTGTTCGTAGTTGAATCGATCTGTTTTTTGAAGACGGGATCTTACTGCAGAAAATGCGCCATCCGTGCCAAAAATCCGATCATACGATCGTTCCTTCTTTTCACCATCTAACAAATTTTCAAGGAACAGTGTGTTTGAATTCAAGTCAATGTTATCAATTGCTTCATTGAAGAATAGGTTAACATTATTGAGCTCGCCCGCTTTTTGTAAAAGCAATTTGTTCAATCCACCTCGGGAAACACTATAAATCGCTTGCCCCTCTTTTCCATAGGGTTGGAAATTTGTGTTCCCATGAATATCGTGAACCATTCTTCCGAACATAGGAATTGCTTCTTCCCTCACGGCATCAGCCACTCCAACACGCTCTAAGGCCTTCCATCCACGATCAGAAAGAGCAAGATTTATGGATTTACCACCTATATATCCTGACTTCCGAGGATCGTTTCTTTTCTCAAAAATGTCTACTTGAAATCCGCGTTTAGCGAGATAAATCGACCAAAGACTCCCTACAAGTCCGCCCCCTGCAATTGCAATACGTTCGTTTAAGTTCATGACAATGCTTGTTCTATATCGGCCACAAGGTCGTGAATATCTTCAACCCCAACACTGATACGTATCAGTGAATCAAAAACTCCAGCCGCTTCCCGTTCAGGTTTTGGAATACTTGCATGGGTCATTGTTGCGGGATGTCCGATCAGAGACTCAACTCCGCCTAAGGATTCAGCTAGGCTGAACAATTTAACTTTGCTCACGACATTGTTAGCCGCTTCAATGGTATTGTTCTTCAGGGTGAAAGACAGCATGCCACCGAAATCTCTCATTTGTTTCGCAGCGATATCATGGTTTGGATGGGATTTAAAACCTGGCCAGTTAACATGATCAACTTTGGGATGATTGCTCAGGTACTCAGCTAATATCCGTCCATTTTCGCAATGGGCTTTCATCCTGAGATGAAGAGTTTTAATTCCACGAAGTACTAAAAATGCGTCTTGTGGTCCATGAACTGCGCCACAACTATTTTGCAAGGTATAGAGCTGAGAAGCCAAGGTATCATCATTTACAACCAGAGCGCCCATAACTACATCTGAGTGACCTCCGAGGTATTTGGTCACCGAATGCATAACAATATCAGCACCGAGGTCTAAAGGATTTTGAAGATATGGTGAGGCGAAGGTGTTGTCTACACCAAACAAAATGCTTTTCCCTTTGATCTTTTTTGCAACACCTTCAATATCAACGATCTGAAGCGTTGGATTCGTGGGAGTTTCAACCCAAATTAA
>JBJOIB010000035.1:0-11695 GCA_046047375.1 Bacteroidota bacterium | reverse complement strand
GCGCTGGCGTTTGATTGCCTTGAAAGAACAAAACCGAAAATTGGATCGATTGGTCGAACATCGAACCGAAGAACTGCGGATGGAGCGCGATAGAAGTGAGCGTTTGTTGCTCAATATCCTTCCAAAAGAGACCGCTGAAGAACTTAAAACCAATGGAGTTGCGATGACGCGCAGCTACAGACAGGCTACTGTGTTGTTTTCTGACTTTAAAGGTTTTACGCAAACATCAGAGCTGGTGAGCTCAGCTGAACTGGTATCCTTGTTGGATGCTGCATTCAAGTCATTTGATCGAAATTGCGATGCGTTTGGGGTTGAGAAGATCAAAACAATCGGTGATGCTTATATGTGCGCCACCGGTCTTCCTCAACAAACTGAAAACCACGCCTCCGCGATGATGGATTTTGCTTTTCGTATGTTGGAAGAAATGGTGATTTTTAATGCTGAACTTGCCAAGCGTGGACTTCCACCGTGGGAAATTCGCATCGGAATCCATACCGGTCCGCTGATTGCCGGGGTAGTGGGCGAAAAGAAGTTCGCCTATGACATTTGGGGTGATACAGTGAACACAGCATCTCGAATGGAAAGCAGCGGTGAGCCTGGAAAAATAAACATTTCCTCCGCCACCTATGAATTGATCAAAAATCAATACCATTGCTTTTATAGAGGAAAAGTAGCCGCGAAGAACAAAGGAGAGTTGGAAATGTATTTTGTTGAAAGTAAAAAATGAAGATATACACGAAAACCGGTGACGACGGCACTACAGGTATCCTGGGTGGCACCCGTCTGTCAAAAGACGATATCAGAATCGAAGCATATGGCACTTTAGATGAGCTAAACTCATTTATTGGCGCTTTGCGTGATACATCTGGAACTGATCCATGGCACGAGCAACTCATTGCAATTCAAGAGGATCTCTTCACAATCGGTAGTCATCTCGCTGCCGATCCTGAAAAGAATAAAATGGTTTTGCCTATGCTCGATTCCAACAGAGAAAACATTCTAGAAAAATTAATGGACGAAATGGATCAATCATTACCCGAAATGAGACATTTCATTCTTCCCGGCGGTCATCCCGCTGTTTCAGCCTGCCATATAGTTCGATCTGTTTGCAGAAGAGCAGAACGGGCAACCATAGCACTATCTCACACGTCTAGTGTTCAAATTGACTTTGTTAGGTACTTAAATCGCTTGTCTGATTTTTTCTTCGTTCTCGCTAGAAAGTTATCTGCAGACTTGAATGCCACGGAAACCCCCTGGATTCCAAGTCGAAAAGGCTGATTCGAAAGTAAATGAACGACAGTGAATTAGAAAAAGGTTAAATAATGTACATGCAATTGCATTATTTCCTTGGTTGCCATAACAAAAAATATATTTTTGCGTACTTGAAAATTTGGATAATTAAAACTCTGGTATTATGTATTGGACGTTGGAATTAGCTTCCTACTTGGAAGATGCTCCATGGCCCGCAACCAAAGATGAATTGATTGACTTCGCCATGAGAACCGGAGCACCGCTGGAGGTGGTTGAAAACCTGCAACTGATAGAGGACGAAGGCGAAATCTATGAAAGCATCGAAGAGATATGGCCTGACTATCCCTCGAAAGAGGACTTTTTCTTCAATGAAGATGAGTATTAACACGGTGTAAACCTGATTAAAAGCTGCTTTTGCAGCTTTTTTTTTGCCCTTACTGAACGGAGCTACCGAGATAAAATAGAAATGGGATCTGCGTTCAGATCCCATTTCACTTAACATTAAACTAAAACTACCATTACAATGAAATTCATTGTAACTATGAAAATTTGCCTTCTTTGCGGACGAAAATCCGCAGGTAGGATTCAAAGGTACATATTTTTCTCCTTGCCCCGAATCCTCATTTCGTTTTTTACATTTTTTTGCGGAGAACCATGCGCATCGTGTGTCTGCTCTTTTGCTCCAGCAATATTTCCTTCCCCTGAGCTAGTTGCCGAACTGTGTTCTCATCGTAATGTCGGATGGTTAGAAGTTCCACTTCCTGGTTGTACCGAATCGCATAGTGAGTGCTCATAAGATCAATAAAACGACTGATCCGTTCCATGTCTTCATCCACACAAACCGAGAAGCTGATCGCGGAGTTCTGCATTAGGTTGATTCGCAAGCCAACAATCGCAAAAGCTTCAAAAATATCGCGCAGGTTGGATTCTACGATGAAAGAAAAATCACGCGGCGAAATGGAAATCAAGATCTGATCTGGCTTGAAAATATACATGGGAACCGGATGAAGGTGCTCGTAGTTCTCCGAGATCACGGTTCCTTTATCAGCCGGCGATAAAAAGCCCTTAACAAAAAGTGGAATCCCCTTATTTTGAAGTGGCTTGATGGTCTTTGGATGGATTACAGAAGCCCCGTAATAACTTAGTTCAATGGCCTCTTTGTAAGATAAAGCCGGAATCATTACGGTATTATTGAACCACTTGGGATCGGCATTCAACATTCCCGGAACGTCTTTCCAGATTGTGACAGATCGGGCGTCTAGCAAGTATGCAAGAATAGCCGCGGTGTAGTCAGATCCTTCCCTTCCCAAAGTGGTCGTATGACCAAAGGCGCTTTGTGCAATAAATCCTTGCGTCAGTACCATGTTCCGCTCACCAGGCTCAAAGTGTGCCTTCAATATATCAGCCTGTCGCCGGCTTTTTTCCCAATCTACTTCAGCAGAGCGATGCGTATTATCGGTTCGCAGTACATGGCGAATATCAACCCACTCAATGGGAAGGCCAGCTGATTCCAAAGCGATATGAACAAGTCGAGTCCCAATCAACTCCCCCCATGAAACCAATTGATCGTAGGCTTGATCAGCCTGCTTAGGCGGTGATTGCAGCAGGATAGAGCTTAACTCCCTGAACATTTCAGTCAATGGACCGAGGGCCGCCTCCTTCAACTCCAGCTCTTTGGCAATGTCTAAATGGTACTTTTTAAATGCTTCAAACAAAGCCTCTACTGGCTCTCGTTCAGTCCACGCACGCCACAAGTGTTCCAAATGATTGGTCATCTTTCCCAATGCAGATTGAACAATTACAACATGTTCTGCCTCTGTAGAAGCTAATATGCCCGCCACATTTTTTATAGCTGCGGCATTTCGAACAGAGGCTCCGCCAAATTTGTAAACTATCATAGTCTGTGATTCAATTTATATGTTCTAAGTTGCTCTCCGGTCAGCCGAACATTGATCCAAGTAGCATCAAGCGACGCCCCCATGCGTTCATAAAAACGAATGGCATCCGCATTCCAATCCAACACCTGCCATTCCAATCTCGCAACATCCATGCCTGCTGCTACTCCTATAACGCCTTCAAGTAACTGCTTGCCTATTCCTTTTCCACGATGACCTTCCGTTACAATCAAATCCTCCAAATAGAGTGTTTTCCCTTTCCATGTGGAATAACGGGTATAATACAACGCTGCTCCAACTACTCCCTCATCAGGCATTTCAGCCACCAAGGCCTTGCACAGAGTAGGCTCGTCGAACATGTCTTTTTGAAGTTGACTGACCGTAAGTTCTACCTCATCTCCAGCTTTTTCAAACAAGGCCAACTCCCGAATGAGACTCAGTATTCGCTCTGTATCATGGTGCTCAGCAGCCCTTATTTTAACTACCATTGAAGCCATGGAACAAAGCTAAGAAATCAACATGGGTTGGCTTAAAAGAGTTATTATCTTGCACTTGTGAATTACCTTGATCTTCTAATACTCATACTCCCACTTTTAGGAGCATGGAGTGGCTTTAAAAAAGGCTTTGTTCTGGAGATATTCAGCTTGTTAGCGCTATTTGGAGGATTGTATGCCGCGGTACACTTTTCTGATTTCGCTACTGACTATCTCCGTGAAAACCATCAGTTCGACCAAAAATGGCTGCCCGCTCTAGGATTTGGACTAACATTTTTAGCGGTTTCAATTGGTATTCACTTAATAGGACGTTTGGTCGATAAGGCCATTGATATCGCATCTCTCAGCATTCCAAATAAATTAGCTGGCACTGCCATCGGTGCCTTCCGATCAATCATTATACTCGGAGTTTTTGTGCTGGTTTATGAAACACTTTTTCCTTCTGCATCCTGGCCATCAAAGGAGTTGAAAGATACTTCCTTGCTGTATCCGCATTTGCGCGAATTTGTTTTCAACCTCATCCCAAAAGCGGAAGATATCGAATGGATGGAGGCTGTTAAAGATCTTGTTGAGCCAGCGGGTATTTGATGTGTTTTTCAAGAAGTTCCCTCAAAGTTTCTGGCGTGTAAGGCTTCAACAGATAATCCGTCATGCCTGATCCTTCCATCTGCTCTATAACATCCGACATAATGGTTGCAGTAACAGCTATGATTGGGATATCACAGTTCAACTTTTCTTCCGAACGTATCTGCTTAGCCGCGGTATAGCCATCCATGATGGGCATTTGAATATCCATAAGCAAAATATCAAACGGCTCAGCCGCAAGCATCTCAACCGCCTCTCTCCCATTTTCTGCTATTGATACACGGCACCCCCACGATGTCAAAAACTTGCGCAACAAAAGTTGATTCACTTCATTGTCTTCAGCAATCAATACCCGCACCCCACTCATATCCATTTGCGCAGAAGTTTCCTCCCCCTGCATCACTTGACCATCTGCTAACAGAAATAGCAATTCAAAGCTCACGTTGGTTCCATACCCCGGGGAACTATCAATGTGCAGCTCTCCCCCATGCAGCTCAATCAATTTCTTGGTAAGTGTAAGACCCAAGCCAGTTCCGGAGTGGGCCCTAGTACTGGTTGAATTCCCCTGTGTAAATAGTCCCATCACTCCCTCCAGCTTGGATGCTGGAATTCCAATTCCTGTATCGCGAACAAAGAATGAGATACGCACTTTTCCTTCTCCATTCCCCATGGCAATTACACGAAACGTAACTTCGCCGTGGTAAGTGAATTTTAAGGCGTTAGAAAGGACATTGTTCAATATTTGGGTAAGTCTCACTACGTCTCCTTTCACGTAAACCGGAACTGCAGCATCGATATCCAACCGAAAGTTAAGTTGCTTTTGATCTGCTTGAAGCTTAAACAACGAGGCCACATGATGCAGATGTTCATGAAGGTTGAAGTTTTCAAAATTCAAGTTCAGCCTTCCAGCATCCGCACTGCTAAAGTCAATGATGTTGTTTATGATTTTCAATAGCCCATCAGCACTGAATAAAAGGGTGTTGATGTGCTGTGTTCGCTCATCATTGTTTCCACAGTTCTTAAGCAAGTGGGCAAATCCAATTACTGCATTTAAAGGTGTTCGAAGCTCATGAGAAATACTACCCAAGAATTGTTGCTTCACCTGAGAGGCCTGCTCTGATCGTATTTTCGCCTCTCTAAGCTCCATCTCCATCTTCTTAAATGAGGAGGCATCACGCACTGAGCCATCAATCCAAAAACTACCATTTCCGTTAGGCACCCGTTTGAGATTCACCCAACTCCAAAACAAGCTACCGTCTCTCCTCCGGAGAAGAAGCTCCATGTCATGCACCAGATCGTTCATCCGAAAGTGCTCCAACAGCTGATCTGAAGCTTCGTTCAACATGAAAAAATCCCATGCCTTCACCTTTCTCATCTCCTCCGTTGTATTGTAGCCAAGCATGCGCACCAAGGCCATATTGGAATAGATCAAGTTGGCGTCCATATCGGTCCGAAACACCCCTTCAAAGAGGTTCTCGTTAACATCTTCCGCTACTGATCTTTGGACGAGCTTTGGTTTCTCCTTTATTTCACAAATGCACCAAAAAAACTGTTTCCCTTCGCTACTGATTTGCGGTTTGAAGGTAAACTTTACTTGTTTCCCTTCACGACTGCCATTTTCCTCCCACACACTTGGTGCTCGAAAGCGATCCTTTAGAAAATTCGGATTCACCCCTTCGAACAATCCATAGAATTGGAAAAAAGACATTCCCTCTTTCTGATCAGGCCATTGACGCCTCCACTCGTTCGAGCAATACTCAATCACGCCATCACTCGAGATGCCGCAAAACGCCATTTCACTAGTCGCTAGGGCTGCTATCTTTTCAATCGTGTTCAACCGATGTTCAATTCTTTAACCATTAGATTTATCCTACCTTGGAGCTGCCGCATCGTTTCAGCATAGTCATCAAACCGGTCTTGTCGAACCGTAACATAGAATTTCACCTTTGGCTCCGTTCCAGAAGGTCTTCCTGTTATTCGGGAACCATCTTTCAACCAATACTGAATAACATCCGAACTTGGCAACAAAAGCTTTCGTTCTTCACCAGTGATTAGCGATTTCCCCTTGCCCTCTAGGTAATCGTACACCCATTCAACAGGTACCTCATTGATCGACAAAGGTGGGTTGTTGCGCATGCGCTGCATCATCTCATCAATTTCTTTCTTCCCCTCTAAACCCTCACGTTGCAAAGAAATGAGTGCTTCTTTGTATGCTCCAAATGTTCGGTGTATCTCTTCTAAATACTCCAAGGCATTTTTACCTTGATCCTTCAACCATGCGAACATTTCACAAATCATAGCAGCAGCTGCAATTCCATCTTTGTCTCGCACAAAGTCCCCAATCATATATCCGTAGCTTTCCTCCCCTCCAGTAATGAATTGCTCCTTTCCTTCCTTTTCGCGGATGAGTCCTGCTATATACTTAAATCCGGTTAGGGTTTCATACGATTTTACCCCAAAATGAGCTGCAATGTCCAACATGAGTGGTGAAGTCACAATCGTAA
The DNA here is from genome assembly GCA_046047375.1 of Bacteroidota bacterium. Classification (GTDB taxonomy): domain Bacteria; phylum Bacteroidota; class Bacteroidia; order Flavobacteriales_D; family Sanyastnellaceae; genus RI-182. The sequence continues at coordinate 4,966 of JBJOIB010000035.1, read as the reverse complement.
TCGCAACAAAGCCATTTTCAGGGATACGATTGCCCTGCTGAAGTCGACTAAGTTGATAATACATAAGCATTGCCCCGGTTTCATTGGCGTTGAGCAACACGTATTCGTTGTTGGGTTTTCGCACGGCAATGCCCACTCGGTCGCTATCAGGATCTGTTCCCAAAACCAATTCTGCCTTCACCTCTTTAGCCAGTAAGATCGCCCTTTGTAAAGCCTCCGGTTCCTCAGGGTTGGGGGATTTCACAGTTGGAAAATCTCCATTTGGAATTGCTTGATCCGGTTCTAAATGAACATTCGTAAATCCCAACCTCTTTAAAACTTCAGGCAATAGGCAAATACCGGTACCGTGCAGCGCAGTGTACACAATGGGTAGCTCTGCTTGGTTTCTGATCGCTTCCTTTTCTATTGCTTTGCCGCATACAGCGGCGATATACAGTTCATCCATCTCAGTTCCCAGATGGCTAATCAAAGGGGAACCTTCATCAAACAGTATATCTTTCAAATGGGTCTCACGAACAGATGTGATGATCGCTTTATCATGGGGCGCCAGAACCTGTGCACCATCTTCCCAGTAGACTTTGTAGCCATTGTAAATAGGGGGATTGTGACTAGCCGTAATTACAATGCCTCCTTTGCATCCCAAATTGCGAACTGCAAATGACAATTCCGGAGTCGGTCGAAGATGCTGAAACACATACGCTCTGAAGCCTGCAGCGGCCAAAACACCAGCCGCATTCATAGCAAATTTGAAACTGTTTTTTCGACTGTCATAGGCTATGGCGACTCCATATTCTCCCTCACCATGGAACTTCCTTAGGTAAGCTGCAAAGCCCGCAGTAGCTTGACGAACGGTGAACGGGTTCATTCGATTGGTCCCTAAGCCCATCTTCCCGCGCAACCCTCCAGTACCGAATTCTAAATCGGTATAAAAAGCATCTATGAACTGAGTCAGGTCATTGTGCTTTAAATCCAAGACCTCCTGAGAAAGCGCATCGTTTCCGATCTCTTTTATCCAACTTTCAGCCTTTTCACTCGCTATTTTTTCGAAATCACTCATTGGAATCGTAGATTTTCAAGACATCGTTGAAGCCCAAGTTGCCAGGGTTCTGGAACAATACCTGAATTTTGAATAAAATGTGTCGCATCCAATTTCGAATAGGTCGGACGTAAAGCACGGGAAGGAAAATCAACCGTTTGAACCGGATTAATTACCACATCCGCTTGCACTAATTTGGCTATTTCAAGAGCAAAATCAAACCAACTTGCCTCACCCTCCTGAGCATAATGATAAAGCCCTCCCCCACCAAAAGTAGGATCTTTTTGCCACCATGTAATCAAATCGTCTACCATTAATCCCGCATAGGTTGGCGAGGCTATTTGGTCTTGCACCACCTGAACTGTGTTGCGCTCTTCAAACAATTTGAGCATGGTTTTTAAGAAGTTGTGACCGAATTCAGAAAATAACCAACTAATGCGGATAATTGTGGCATTCGGACACCTTTCCAGCAACTCAATTTCGCCTTGCAATTTGGTTCGTCCATAGGCGTTCAATGGTCTTGTAACGTCTGTTTCACGGTACGGTAGATTACTCTTCCCATCAAACACGTAATCGGTAGAAAAATGAAGCAAGCTTACCTTGTGTTGGTTTGCAAACTCAGCTATCGGTATGAGAGCTCGCGCATTGATACTTTCCGCAAGGAAAACATCATCTTCAGCTTGTTCTACTTTCGTATACGCCGCACAGTTGAAAATACAGTCCGGACTATTCGAAACGAGCCAGTTCTCGATAGAGGATGTGTTCGACAGGTCAAGTTCAAACCTGTCCGGACAAACCAGCTCAACGTTGGAAATGGAACCAAACTTTCTTCGAAAAGTCTGTCCCAACTGCCCACTACTACCAAGTATTGCAACCCGCATCCTCCAAATTTACAGGTTCCGAAAATACACCTTTGAAAGGAATACTGCAATTGAATGCAAATTGTCCTACACTCCTTGTAATTAATCTGACGTGTTCTTCAAGGACTTGCCTACAAACTTGGTTTTTTAATGCGCGTAAACTTGTCCCAAAGAACGCTTGAGAAAGGTTCTGCGTAAATAGAGGTAGACTATTTATGAGGTTTAATGTTTAAGTAGAAAATGGGGCGAAACAACTGTTTCACCCCATTTTTAAACTATCTCACACCCCTTTAGACGCGGCCTCAACTCGAGCAAAACCTGAAAGAATGAGCCGGGAAGACATCGAAATCAGATTATACAGCATAATCGGAGAAGATCACCAATTGGTGTATCGACTATTGAGCCAATTTCAAGCAGAAACCACCGAGATGCTACTCGGAATGCAGAAAGCGGCTGAGCAAAATGATGTTTTTCTCGTTCAAAAACTTGCAGGAAGGATGAAATCAACCATTGATGTATTTGGCATGACCAAGGAAGGAAACATTCTCAGAACCATTGAATCTACTGATTCGGAATCTACCATGAAAAAGAACTTAAATGTGCTCTTCTTTTCTTTCGGTATTTTTCGGAACACAGACCACAACTGATTCCAACCTCGGTCAGGTAATAGGCCTGACATGAAAGAAATAGACCAACGTCTGAGAATAGCTGCTTTGGCAATTCTCCCCCATGCATTGAGGCTCCTAATAGCCCTCATCCTTACACTTGCATTGCAACATGTTGTAGGCACTGTGCCCGCCCTGGTATTCGGTATTATTTACTCTTCAATCACTATTTGGTTTGCCCAAGTTTTTCCACGCCATGCTCTTACGGTAGATACCTTGTTGTCATGTTTGGCAGGTTTAGGCTTGATTTCACTTTCGATACATCCTGGCTATGAGTTATTGATACTCTTTGTAATGTTCGTGAAAATTCAGTTTTCCGATACCGATCTAGTTAGAGCCAAACTGTACAATATTGCATTGTTTGTTACTGCCCTTGTTGGAACTACATTGATTTCATTTGCCCCGAATATTTTAAATTTCAAAGACGCCGACAATGGTCTTGCCTATGCCGTTCTTCTTTCGTTTACCACTGTACTACTTGTGTTTGTGTTTCGCATCATCGACGAAGGGAATAATCCTTCACAGGATAAAAAACGAAGTTTTGAAACTCAATTGATGCGGCGTTTCTTCGAAGAAGCCCCGCTTGTTTTCTTACAGCTTGATACAGAGGGCCAGATAATCCTTTCCAATGATGAGGCTAAGAAACTACTGATTGGCCCCAATGAATCACTCGTCTATCCACCCGGTTTGGCGGAGACTATATTCGAGTCGTTTCAATCAAATAGTCCAAAAGACGTGCGAACGAAAATCGCAAATCGGCACTTCCATTTTGTATGCTCCCCACTTATTGAATTCGAACAAGTCCGACTCTATGGCGAAGACATTACAGAAGTGGAGCTTGCCAATCAGAGAGTGCTTCAGTTGACGGATGCCATGGATTTCGCCGCAGATGGACTTGCCATCATGAACAAATCAGGTGATTTTCTCTACGCCAATATTGCTCTGAAAAAGCTATTCCAGATTCGCCCAGGAAAGGAAAATCAGAATTGGTTTTTGTACTTCAACACGTTTTGGTGCGATCAGTTCAGGCGAGAAATCTTCCCCGAGGTACAAAGCGCAACGGTTTGGAGAGGTGAGGTTCAACTGAAAACAAAAGATGGATTTTCTCAAGAACTGGCCTTGACCATTACGCGGTTGCAAGGAGGGAATATGATTGCATCCGTGCGCGATAACAATTCATTCAAACAAGCCCAAAAAGAAATTCTGGCAGCCAGAGACGAAGCCGAAAAAGCAGCAAAAGTAAAGGCCCAGTTTTTAGCGACCATGAGCCATGAACTGCGCACGCCTCTAAATGGTGTGATTGGCATGACGCGTATCATGCAAAACACCACGCTCAATTTCGAACAGGTTGAAATCATGCAAACCTTATCAACCAGTGGTGAGCATCTCATGAAAATCATAAATGAGATCCTGGATTTCACGAAAATCGAAGAGGGGAAAATGCAGGTCTCTGAAGATACAGTGAACATCACCAAATTGCTTTCTGAAGTGATGGGTATCGTAACCGACGCTGCCACCGAAAAAAGCCTTTACCTCCGATCTTTTATTGCCCACAATGTTCCCACCTATATTCAAAGTGACGGTGATAAACTAGCCAGAATCCTCAGCAACCTTCTTGCAAACGCTGTGAAATTCACTGCCCAAGGTGGTATACATATTTCTCTCGAGTCCTATACAGATCGGGGAAACGCCCCCTTTCTGGTAGCACGTATCGAAGATACAGGTATTGGAATTCCAAAAGACCAATTATCGCTTCTATTCAAACCCTTCTCACAAGTGGATTCTTCGAATACAAGAAAATTTGGTGGCACCGGACTGGGTTTAGCCATTTGCAAAGAATTGGCCGAAATGTTGGGTGGAACTATTGAGGTAGCAAGCACCCCTGGCATAGGCTCCGTATTCACCGTCTCTATACCTTATCAAACAGCCAAAAATCCAGGAATCAATGAAATTGCCCCCGTCACCATTGACCAGAATTTAGCCATTGAATACCCCTTCCAAATAATGGTTGCGGAAGATAATATCATCAATCAACAACTGGCTATCATGACCTTCCAAAATATGGGGTATACCATTGATGTAGTTAATAATGGTCAGGAAGCGGTGGAACTGGCCAGAACGAAAACGTTCGACTTGATTTTCATGGACATTCAAATGCCCGTGCTTGATGGCGTAGAAGCTACGAAAATCATCCTCGATGAATGTGTCCCTAAACCTGTTGTCGTGGCGCTAACAGCCAATATCCTTCAAGAAACATCTGATATTTGCATGCGGGCCGGAATGATGGAGGTTATTCACAAGCCGTTTAGACTTGAATCTATCTACGAAATCATTCAAAAAGTTGGTGCACACAAAGGACTAGAAAATGGTCGCGAAAGGAAAAACTCGAAAAATGAAAATTGGAA
>JBJOIB010000034.1:0-7586 GCA_046047375.1 Bacteroidota bacterium | reverse complement strand
GTCGCCAAACTACAATGAATTCTATATCGGTAATTGTTTATTTTACGGAGGCCTACTTCTAGTTTGTATCTGTAAATGCAACGCCCTGATTTATTCTGTAAATCAGGGCGTTACGATAAATTTATGCGGAATTATCTGTAAAGTAGTTTCGTTTTTCAGAAACCGAACACTTCAGACATTAGAATTGCTAATTCAACAAAAAGGTCAAGCCAACTTTTCCGTTCGAAATATAGGTGCCACCACCAAATTCAACTAAGACTCCCAAATTATCCTTAAAGAAGTATCTGCCTCCAAGTTGACCGCCTAATCCAAGGCCAGAAGACGATCCTCCAAAGGAGTTGGATGAATTCACAACGTAATAGCCTAAATTAAGACCAGCATAAAGGTCGATGTTTGAATCTAAATCTAAAACTTTTCCAAAATGATAGTTGCCATGTGCCCCTATTCCGATCACAGAAAGGGAGAAGCTGCCTCCTAGATAGCGATAACTCTCTCTCCAATAACTTAGTTCAGCCCCAGCTGTAATTTGATCTTGAATACCGTAATCGAAGCCAACAAAGACAGGAATTACTCCGGAGCCAAGTCCCAACCCTCCGTTAATTTGAATCTTACCAGGTGAAAGTGGTGCCTGACCATAGCTTATGACCGAAGCAAAAGAGATAAGGAGGAATAGTGCAAATCGACGCATAGGTTCTATTATTTGTTTGAAAGCAAAACTAAGATATTAACGTCAAAGTTAGCGTCTGATTTCCGCACCATTGAGTAGTTCGACGATTTTTAGATGTAGTTTTCTATCCACCTAAATCGGTCGGCATAAATTTCAGATCGTTCTCTTTCAAAATACTCGATAAATGCCTCCGCAACAGGTGAAAGCCTCTTGTTTTTAAGCCAAACAATGCACCATGTCGTTTTAATCGGAAACTCTTCTACCGAGATGATGTGTAGTTGTTTTAAGTATAACTCGTTCTGAATGCCTATCAAAGGTAAAACAGAATAGCCTAGTCCACTCATAACTGCTTGTTTCACAGCTTCGTTTGTGGCAAGAGTGATGGATTTTTTGAATTTTATACCATGACTATCTGTAAACCCTTCCATGGTCAATCGGGTACCTGAACCCTCTTCCCTGAAAATCCATGTTTCGTCTGAAAGAATTGCTAAACTCGATTCACATGTGGCAGCGTCTTTATGAACTACATGAAGGTAGTTCGGCATAACCTCCAAATAGTTTACGTCAACATTATCAGGAATCACAGACATGAAGGCAAAGTCTATTTCATTGTTCGTTAGTTGCTCAAGTACGACCGTCCTATTGGTTACCTTGAAATCAAACTCTATTGCCGAGTTCTTTTTTAAAAATGGGGTTAGAATATAGGGAACCATATACTTACCTGTAGAAACGCTCGAAACCTTGAGTTTTCCACTTAGTAATCCTTTGTACGCGGTCGCCTTATAATTGATCGCTTCAACCTCCTCTAAGATCCTCTTCGCCATGATAGAAATCTCTTTTCCAAACTCCGTTACATAGAGTCTTCTTCCTACAACTTCTGTTAAAGGAACATCAAATTGATCTTGAAAATTCCGGAGTTGAATGGAAACAGCGGGTTGACTAAGATGAAGCTGTTCGGATGCCTTAGTAACACTATTTGTCTCGGCTACTTTTAAGAATACTTGGAGTTGATGAAGTGTGTAGTTCATAAATAAGCGTTATGAATATCAGAACAAATATATATAAAAATATATCAATTTCCCGTCATAGGTTTGCAAAAAAAAAATCAACGAATGACACGTATAACAGTTTCCAAAGGGGATGGTATAGGTCCAGAGATCATGGATTCAACATTGAGAATCCTCTTCGCAGCTGGAGCCCAGCTTGAGATCGATTATGTTGAGGTAGGAGAGAAAGTCTATCTATCAGGAAATACTTCGGGCATTGAAAAAAGCTCGTGGGATATTATACGAAGGAACAAGGTGTACCTAAAAGCACCCATCACGACACCCCAAGGTGGAGGATTCAAAAGTTTGAACGTGTCGACACGAAAATTTCTTGGTCTCTACGCGAACGTGAGACCATGCGTAGCCTTCAGTCCTTTTGTGAAAACTAAGCACCCCGAAATGGATGTGGTAATTATTCGCGAGAATGAGGAGGATTTATATGCCGGAATAGAACATCAGCAAACCGATGACGTAGTTCAATGCCTGAAATTAATCAGCCGATCGGGTTGTGAGAAAATTGTCCGCTATGCTTTTGAGTATGCTCGTGCGCACAAAAGAAGAAAAGTGACCTGCTTTACCAAAGACAATATTATGAAGCAGACAGATGGTTTGTTTCATCAAGTTTTTAACGAAATAGCTGAAGAATACAAGGATATTGAAAACGAGCATTGGATTGTAGACATTGGAGCGGCCAAGCTTGCAGACACTCCAGAGGCTTTTGATGTTATTGTAATGCCTAATCTTTATGGAGATATCCTTTCTGATGTAGCAGCTCAAATCGCTGGCTCCGTCGGTCTGGCAGGTTCTGCCAATATTGGTGTCGAATGTGCCATGTTCGAAGCTATACATGGTTCTGCTCCTAGGCGTGCAGGCCAGAACATGGCAAATCCATCAGGATTGCTACAGGGGGCTATTCTGATGCTTAATTACATTGGCCAAAATCGCGTGGCAATGGAAATTCAGAACGCTTGGTTGAGAACCATTGAGGAGGGGATACATACCTATGATATTTTTCAGGAAGGAATATCCTCCATCAAGGTAGGAACATCGGAATTCGCTGATGCCGTCATTAAAAACCTTGGCAAAGAGCCTGTGAAAATGAAAAAAGCGGTGTTATCGGAGGGGAATTTTCGAATCGCATTGCCTAATTCACCGAAAACCTCAGTTAAAACTCTTGTAGGGGTTGATATGTTTGCACACTGGAAGGGGAATGATGCGAACAACTTGGCAAATCAGCTGAGCCAATTTAATTTGGAGGATCTTGAATTGCAGATGATTACCAATCGAGGTATCAAGGTATGGCCTGACGGATTTCCCGAAACTTATTGCACTGACCATTGGCGCTGCAGATTTATCAAGCGCAAAGAAAGGGTCATTGATTCAGCAGCAATTATTGAGTTGTTGAGGCAAGCAGCTGAGCATGGAATAGATGTCATCAAAACAGAAAATCTATATGAATTCAATGGGAAACAAGCATTTTCAGCAGGTCAGGGTCAGTAATGACAACATCGCTCTCCAGTTATTGGACCATTTATCGCCTCAGGAACAAGATTTCCTCCTTCGCGAACTGGTAAAAATAAAAATTGATTCTTTAGTAAAAGGTTTGACGAAAGAATCATGCGAAGAAGAGATTGAGATTGCTAAAAGCCAAATCATACGGCTTCAATCCATGATTGAGGCACCGACGAAATTGCCTGTGTGACGAAGTAGTTGCCAGAAGTTCAATATTAATACTTAAGCACAATGATTAAAACGGATGTGAATTTGGTGCAGGGGGAATTCCCCGCTCAACAGGCGAAGGAAGTAGTGTTAGGGCTAATCGCCTTTAAACTAAAATTTCATGAGTTGGAGCAGCTTAGTCAGAAGGAGCGCTTTGGAGCAAGGAGCAGTCATTCAGAAAGGCGCATTGAATCATTAAAAAAGAGTTATGATGAGGTGGTTCAACTTCTTGGGCAGTTAGGCGATGGGGAGGTGGTGGAAATTAACTCAACAATCGAGTTGGTGATCAGCAAGAAGTGAATGATTTTGGGCTATACGGAATATTACTATCTCGACCGATAGTAACTTTCCGTATAGCTTCTGCCATTCATCGAAAAGCCCTTTTTCCATTAAGAGAAAGCCGTTTTTTCTACTACCTTGCCCCGCTGCATCTCCCCTTTATGAACGATTCCCTCTCCAAACTAATCCTCGCAAAATCTACTGTTGGTTTCTTCTCTGCTCAGCTAAACAAATCCAACCAATTTGTTTTCAACTACGCTAACCTGGCTTTTTCTCAGTGGTTCAATGTCGATCCTCAAAGTCTACTCAATCAACCAATCCTTCAGCTGAACCTCTTTCTGAAAATGAAGGTCCAGTTTCATGCTGAATGGAACAATTGGTTTCAACAATCCAATCATAACCTCAGTTTTACCATCTTTTGCGATGAACTAAATAAATGGTTCGATATCCTTCTTTTCAAAGTAGATAATGAAAACATCGCAGGACAAATTGTTCATGTCTCCGATTATAAACTGAGCGAAGCAAGGTTAAGATCTCTCATTCATATTTTTGAAGATGCTATCTTCGAATTAGATGAAAACCTGACCTTTAAAGATATCATTGTGCCGAAGGAAAGCATGCTCTTCTTCCCAAAAGAAGAAATCATTGGAAAATCTATTCGCACTCTTTTCGAAGGAAACTTGCTGGAATCTTTTGAACGTGCTTTCCAATTAGCCAAACACACAAATGAAATCCAAATTCTAGAATACGATTCGCCCGAAGTTTTCGGTGAAAAACACTTTAAAGCTCGCTTTGTATTCAGAAAATTCTTCGAAGGCACAAATGATTTTTTCGTCACAATCTCTGACGTAACCTCAGAAAAAAAGGCCGAACAAGAACTCCTCTATCACAGAGATTTTGAAAACCTTCTCGTAAAATGCACCACGAAAATTGTGCAATCTGAAGAGTCCTCTTTTGGCGCTGCACTAGACTATATTCTCGCCGAAATAGGCAAATTCTCAAACGTTGACCGTACCTATTATTTCGAAATTAATGTGGATGAGAAAACGGCATCCAACACTTTTGAATGGTGCAACGACGGGGTTTCAGCTGAAATTGATAACCTCCAGGACGTACCTTTTGAGGTCTATCCTAAGTGGATTGAAACCATGATGAATGGAATGGAGGTTTACATTGATGATGTTGATAACCTGCCAGACGATTGGGCGAATGAACGCGAATTACTCCAACCTCAGAGTATTCAATCACTCCTGGCTCTCCCCGTTCTGCAAGGGAATAAAATCTTCGGTTTCATAGGGTTCGACGCAGTGAAGGATAAGGTGGTTTGGACAGAAACCGCAAGAAACCTGCTGCAAATTTTAGCGGATAACCTAGGGTCTGTTATCAATAGAAATCTTCAGAACCACGCGCTGAAAGTTGCAAAGGATGAAGCTCAGAAAATGGCTGTTGAAGCAAATGAGGCAAATCAAGCGAAATCAAGCTTCTTAGCCAATATGTCTCATGAAATTAGAACCCCTCTGAATGGGGTTGTTGGTTTCTCCGAGTTGCTCCATTCAACGGGATTGTCTAGCATTCAAAAACTATATGTAGACAATGTACATCGATCAGCAACGGCTCTGATGGATCTGATCAACGATGTACTAGACTTTTCAAAAATAGAAGCCGGTAAGTTGCAATTGGATGAGGAACAATCCAATTTACTTGAAATAATAGAATCCGCATGTTCGTTGACGCGACTAGCAGCCTCCGAAAAAGGAAATACATTCAGCCTCTATGTGGATCCGCAACTTCCCAAATTTGTCATCGTAGATGCCGTGCGTCTCAGACAAGTGCTAGTGAATTTGCTCAGTAATGCGATTAAATTTACTGACAATGGACATGTTTTGTTTTCCATAACGCGAATCCAAAATCAACACATCCAAGCTAAACAAAATGCGGTTGAAGTAGTGTTTAGTGTTGAAGACACAGGAATAGGTATTCCAGAAGAACAACGCCAGCATATTTTTAAGGCCTTTCAGCAAGGCGATGTATCAACAACGAAAAAATACGGTGGCACAGGTCTTGGGTTGGTGATCTCTCAGAATATTCTCGCTATGATGGGTAGTGAAATTCATCTCGTTAGTCAACCTAATGTCGGATCAACGTTCTCATTTACCCTCCAATTGGAACAGGTAGGACCAGATTTTTGCGATTTTAAGAATGCACTGGCCTCGTTGAATTGCGCCGTTATTGCTGATTCTGTCAATTTCCGAAATTCTTTATCGAGTCTCCTCTCAGCTGCTGGCGCTTCGCTGCTGGAATTTGATTCTGCCAAGGCATATCTAGAAAATAGCTCGAACAATAACCGATTCGATGTATTAATTGTATCACAACTGAATACTGCTCAGGCTCTTGATGAACTCAGAAATTTAGCGCTAACGATTAATTACGCGTCACAAAAAACGCCAATCTTATTCTTCTACAAAAGTGAAGACCGTCGACTTCAAGAAGTGTGCAAAGAGTTTGCTTTCATACACGCTATGGCAACCCCTTTTCTGCCGTCTGAGTTAGTTGATCGGTTGCAGAAACTTAAAGAACAAGAGGAACTGGCGAATCATCAGTTGCCTTTCGAAGAGTTTATACATAAGTCAGGCTTGAATGTGCTTATTGTTGACGATAGTGAGATGAATTTGTTGCTGACGAATATTCTCATTTCCAAGATGTTCACTCAAGTAAATATTTATCAAGCTCGCAATGGATTGGAAGCCGTGGATATGGCATTCAACCTTTCTTTTGATCTGATTTTGATGGATATTCAGATGCCGATTATGGATGGTTATACTGCTATAAAGCAAATTCGAGAAAAGTCTGATCACCATGTGCCAATCATAGCCCTTACAGCAAATGCCATAAAAGGAGAACGAGAGAACTGTATTCAGGCAGGTGCGGATGAATACCTATCCAAACCAATCAATAAATCACACCTTTTTGAGACGCTTAAATCTGTTTTGAACAAGTAAAAACGCCTCCTAATGAATTGGCTTTTGAGCTAAAAGTCGAATTACCGCGCTTTCACCGCTATGATATTTGCCTTCTTCCAGATGAACATTTAATTCATCAAACTCGTGAATGATCAAATCGGAGAAGTCGTCCTTCAATTCGCTTTCGGATAACAAGAAAGCTTCATCTCTTGGTCCACCTGCCCTGGGGTTAACCGAATTGTACGATAAATGATCCTTTGAGAATCCCTCCAGAATAACCCATCCTCCGGGCTTTAACCAGCTGATTGCTTTTGCATGATAGGCGCTCCGAACATTCGGAGGGAAATGAGCGAAAATGAGAACCACAAGATCAAAACTACTTGCAGGGTAATCTGCATCATCGAATCCACATACCTCATAGTGTATCTTAACACCTTGCTCCCCGCTCAATGAGAGGGCCTTCTCCTTCCCAGCCATGCTCTGATCGAAAGCGTGCACATTCCAACCTAGCTTAGCCGCGTAAACAGCATTTCTTCCTTCACCTTCAGCAGGGAAAAGGGCTTTTCCAATCTTTAATTTTCCAAGCGTTTTCGCAAAGTATTCATTCGGAGTGTCGCCGTAAGCATAGCCAGACTCTGAATACCTGTCATCCCAAAATTCTTTCATGAAGCAAACCTATGATTTAATGACGGCATATTCATCCGCGCTGCTCGCGCGATACTAATTTTCAATAAACTTCTCTTTGCGCTTGATATTCAAATAATCAATGAAGTAAGCAAAGCGTATGGAAATGCTCCTGTTCTCTGTTTCTGAGAACAAGCGCTGAATATTTTCCGATTGTGAACCCGAAATGTACTTATTGGATTGAATAAAATGCTTCCAAACGACCCTAATTTCGCTACCCGGCGAAAACAC
>JBJOIB010000033.1:0-11434 GCA_046047375.1 Bacteroidota bacterium | reverse complement strand
AGCCCAGGGCGTAGGATAGAGAAGAGACGTTGTTGGTCATGATCATGATACCCCAGCCTTCTTCTGGCACCATAATCGAGCGCGAGATCATCCCATCATATCCACCTCCATGGCTCACCACCAATTTTCCGTGCAAGTTGCTCAGTTCCCAACCGAGACCATAACCATTGAACGTCATGCTGGGCCTCTTCTTTCTTTTCCATGAGCTGATTCCTTCAGGGGTGTTTACCGTCCACATTTCCCAAGCAGTTTTCTCAGTCCACAGCGTATCTGACCCTATTTTTCCCTTTCCCAATTGTAGTTTAAGCCATTGGGCCATATCATTTGCAGACGCCAATAGGCTACCCGCAGGGGCGATATTGTCCCAATTAACCCAGTCAATCGTATGATTAGAGCCATTTTTTTCATTGTGCGGCAGAGCCACATCCATGTTTGCATTCAGCTGAGAAACAGACAGCACGGCAGACTTCATTTGAGCAGGCATTAGTATCCGTTCTTCCACGAATTTTTCCCACGGCATTCCGGTAACGACTGGAATAATTTCACCGGCAGCGAGGAAGAGGATGTTTTGATATCCGAAGTGTTCACGGAAGCCATATTTTGGTTCTAGGAAACGAGCTCTTCGTAAGACTTCTTCTCGGGAGTGAGTAGATCCGTACCATATCAGATCCCCTGAAAACGTCTCCAATCCACTCCGGTGACAGAGCAGATCGCGGATGGTTAGGTTGGCAGAGACGTAGGGGTCATAGAGTTGAAACCAAGGCAAGTATTTCTGCACCTTATCGTCCCAGCTTATCTTCCCTTCCTCTACAAGCATTCCGAGAGCTGCGGCAGTAAAAGCTTTGGTGTTGCTTGCTACTGCAAAGAGCGAGTTCGGTGTAACGGGTTGTTTTGTATTAACATCTTTGACACCGTATCCTTTCGCGAAAATCGTTTCACCATCTTTCACGATAGCTATTGCCATACCGGGCACATTCCAGTCTAGAAGTGCTTTGGCATAGTATTCATCGAGTTTTTTGATTTCTTTATTGAAATCGATTTTTTGAGCAGATGCGGCGCACCAGAGGAGTGCGGTGAGCGAGAGTAGGAGGAGTTTTTTCATGAAACAGGAATTGGATGGTGAAGGTAAGGAGAAAAGAGGAATTGAGCTGCAAGGCTTATGAATAGTGACGTTTCAGCGTTATACGTAAAATGACTATCCTGAAAATCAACTGGTTAATTTGGCGGATAAGGAAATAGTCATTTCGCGTATAGCCTATTCCAGCACCCCATACCGCTCCCCCAACACCCCCAAATGATGCTCTGCATGCCCAACAATCACCCGCCCAATAGCCTCCACACTCAATGGCGAATACCCACTAAAACTACCCGCCAACTTTAGCTGCTCTTTATTCAACCCTTTGAAAAACAAAAGCGTAGCTCTGCGAACAGCTAAAAACTCTTCTAGATGCTCCTCTCCTGCCCTGCTATCCGCTCCAGCATGAGTTACATACCAATCTTCATCAAACGGCGGAAGTGGCGTACCATCGTTTCGCGAAAACCTTAACGCACGATAAGTCATAATACGCTCTGTATCCGTTATGTGCGACACCAATTCCTTTACCGACCACTTTCCTGTCAGATAACGTACATGCCACTGCTCCTCCGATAAACTTTTTAAGGAAGTCTCCATTCGCACCATCCCCAGCTCTAACAACCCTACAACATCTCCCTCTCCTGCCTTTTCTATATACTTGTCGAAATAAATGATGCTGTTTCCCATACGTTCCCTGTTTATTTTACCCCGTTTACTCCAAATTCAACGCCGTTCCCTAATTAGCTCACTTTCACTAATAGGTTAAAGCTATCTTTACTATGTCAGTTTCAAACAAAGGGCTACTGCGAAAATCTAGTAGTTGTTTGGTTAAGGTTTCAAGGTTGGGCTTCCATTGGGGAGCCCTTTCTCTTTTATAACATTATTGCCTATATCGTTACAGATAAATAGACGCTTTTATTCATCAACTTGTCGTTGTAGTCCCCCATGATCACGTTGTCTTTCGAAAAACGAACGCCAAGTCCTAGCTCATAGATTTCGTTGAAAAACATCTCGAAGCCGGTGCCAAAAAACCAACCATAGCCCACGGATGTCAGATTCCCCACCGGACCGTTGAAATTGTTTGGACCAATGAAGTTCACCCACAAATCAAAACGCTGCTTTTCTATTTCCAGGTAATTCTCTTGCAACTGCACCGCAAGCATGGATCCCCCCAATTCATACGTCCAATTGGTTACCTCATTGACCAATACCCCTCCTTTGAAGCCCAAGTTCATTGCCAATCTCCTCTCCTGTCCCAAAATATTATACAACCGTGTGTCGGTAGTACCTTGAGAAGGATTAGGTATCAAGTTGGTCACCAAGGTGAACTGATTTGCACTCCGCAAGGTGGCGTAGTTCGCATCGAGGATGATGGCTGCGCTGTTGGAAAAACGATATCCCAAACGAAAACCTATCATCATTGCCGGATTATAGGTCATGTTCAAAGGGTACGAATCGTAAGGAATGTAAAACGACTGCGCGTCGATAAGGTTTTGAACCGTTTGCGGGGTCGTCCCTAAAGCCAAGCGCTCTTCAATACTCATCATCTCGGCCTGGGTATCGTTGATGGAATAAATTCCCATCCCGTTGTAAAAGTTAGCCGACTGTTTGTTACCGAAGTAGACTCCCAGGTTCAACCCAAGTGTCAGACCTTTGCGCTCAGGCTCTTCCCACGTATCTTCATCTTCCTCATCTTGAGCACTCAAGGGTACACAAGCCAACACGAACAACATCCAAACGATCAATCTCTTCTCCATGACGCTTTATTTTCTTCTTAAAAATACCAAGTTTACACTGAAACTGTTCACCAAAGATGATCACTTCTCATTTTCTTCGCTTAAGCGGATGACAATACTCTCGGTCATACGTGGCCAATCAGCTTCATCGGTTTCCACTGAGGCAATTTTATGCACGATTTCCATGCCTTGAATCACTTCTCCAAACACCGTATGATCCCCGTCCAAATGCGGTGCCCCTCCCCGTTTTAAATAGGCCTGGCGCTGCTCTGGAGTGTATTTCCAGTCATGATCCACCTCAATTTGCGCTAACTCCGGCGAATTCACTTTTTTGCCGTCGACGATATAAAAATCGAAAGCGGATGATCGCTTTTCAGGGTTGTTTTCGTACATCCTCGACATGGCCAAAGCTCCGGGAAAATGCAAATGACGCGTGCTTATTTCGCTCGGTATCGTATACTTACCTATGGCATCGCGCTTTTGCGCCGCCATGAAACTCTCGCTGTTGCCTCCTTGAATAACAAAGCCCTTGATCACACGCAAAAACTCAGTGGGATTGAATGCTCCACGCTGAATGGCGTTCACGAAACTAGCACGGTGCAATGGCGTATCGTCGAACAAGCGAATGTGAATATCACCGTACTGTGTCTCAACAACAATGCGGTTTTCCGGATGCTCTTTACCAAACTGGGTTAAAACCTCAACGCAATTCTGATTGGTCAACAAAGGCATTACGTCCACCTGCTTTTCTATCTTGTTTGCCTCCTCAGGTTTGGTTTCCTTAACCGTGACTTCATGATCATTGCGCTTTATTTCTGCTTCACCGCACGCAACAAGAGTCAAAATAAAGAATAGTGAAATTCGCATACTACAAAAGTAAGCAACCATAGTTTGAACTTGCACACATGACGGGTGTTCTTTAGCTTAGCACGTATGTTATTCGCGGTAACGGATATAGAGACAACGGGAGGACATGCCTCTGAGAACAGCATCACGGAAGTCGCTGTGGTGATCACAGATGGTGTTGAAATCAAAGACTCTTTTCATACTCTCCTTAGGCCCGATCATCCCATCCCTTTTTACATTACAACGCTCACAGGCATCTCAAATGAAATGGTTGAGCACGCACCAACTTTCAGTGAGGTGGCAGATGAACTGCTGGCCTTTTTTGAAGATTGTGTATTTGTAGCGCACAACGCCGGATTTGATTACGCTTTTTTAAAAAAGGCTTTTGAAGGGGTAGGATACAGATTCAACCCTCAGCGTCTGTGCACTGTGCGTTTAACTCGGCAGCTTTTTCCGGGTTTGAAGAGCTACTCTCTGGGAACGTTATGCGACCACTTCGGAATTGACAATGCAGCGCGTCACCGTGCCACGGGCGACACCCTAGCCACCGTTGAACTGTTCCATAAATTGGTTGCTACAGATAGTTCAGGTATTATTCATGGATCGGTAAAAAAAGGAAGTGCCGAGCAATGGTTGCCCAATTTGCTACCTGCTGCTGTTTTTCAAAATCTACCCGAAAAACCAGGCGTATATTACATGCTCAACACGTCCGGAGCTATACTTTACATCGGCATGTCAACGAACGTAAAAAAGCGAATCAGACAGCATTTTGGTGGCAAAATGTCGTCGGCACGAAGACAAGCCTTTTTGAAAGAAGTGGCAGATATTAAGGTAGAACTCACCGGCAGTGAAGTACTCGCCAGACTTATTGAAGATGCAGAGATACGCAAACATTGGCCACCGCACAATAGAGCCCAGAAGCGTCCCATTCGCCATTTCGCCATTCATCGCTACCAAGATCAGGAAGGATTTTGGCGCATGGCATTGCATCAAGTAAAAACACGAAAGCCGGGAGAACTGACTTTTTCCTCGTTGAGTGATGCTAAGTCGTGGCTCCAACTCTTTGTGCATCAAAACGGATTGCACAATGAGCTTTGCGGCTTGCCGCCGGATGGACAAGACAGACCGGAGGTGGATATCCACAATGCGCTATTTCTTTCGTCATGGAGCGAACTACCGGCGCACGAACCACGCAAAATCATTCCGCTTCCCGGACGTTCAGCGCGCGAAAAAGGATTCCTTTGGATGGAGTATGGTCGCTTGCGCGGATATGGCTTTGTTGACCATGAAAGCTCAATTCATCATGAAGATGAGCTTGAAAACTTCTTGCAACCACTGCCTGAAAGCGAGCTCACAGAAAGCATTCTATCCGAATTGATGACATAAAAAAAGGGCCCCTTTCGAGGCCCGTGGTTCTTAATTCAATACCATCTTAATGATTCGATGGTTTTTTGTTTTTCGCACTGATAGTGCTTTGCTGTATGCGAGAATGCGATCTACGCTTGTTTCTCGCGGTTTCAGTTCTACTGCTGCCTGATCTAACATTGCTTCAGTATTGAATATTTCGTTGAGCAATTCACGCTCTTCTTGTGAAAAAGATGATAATTCATCGAGTGTAAAATGGATCATAGGCCATGGTCATTTTGATTACCGTATGAATAACGGAAACCATTTCGCCTTATTGTGATCCACTAAAATTTTTCACGAAAGTGTGAGCGTGATATTTTTTTGATCTACCAACTTCCGCAGATTGATCAACGCATAGCGCATACGACCAAGGGCTGTGTTGATAGATATATCGCATGAATCAGCAATTTCCTTGAAGCTCATGTCGTAATAATGACGCATGATGACAACCTTTCTCTGATCCTCCGGTAAAAGGGCCAACAAAGCTTTCACATCTCCAAGAATTTGCTTTTGAATGATCCGATCTTCAACATGCAACTCATCATTGGCGATGGTCGCAAATACATCGTTCTCTTCATCTCCTCGCATCAGAGGCATTTTCTTGGCCTTTCTAAAGTGATCGATGGCGAGGTTGTGCGCAATCCGCATAACCCAAGGAAGAAACTTCCCTTCTTCGTTGTACCGTCCTGTCTTGAGGGTGTTGACGACTTTAATAAAGGTGTCTTGAAACAAATCGTTCGCCACTTCATCGTCTTTTACAAGCATGAAAATCTTGGTGTAGATCTGATTCTTGTGACGCTTCAACAACACTTCAAACGCCTTGTCATCGCCATCTATGTACTGACGTACTAATTCCTGATCGGTGATTTGGGGTGATCGCATACTTCCTCTCTTTTAAGTTAAACATATCGACTTGGCAGCGCAAAAGCACCAAAGTCTGTGTCATTACATTTAAAAAGTAGAGGTGTACCCTATAATATGCGATTTAGTATATGATTGTAATTCTTTAACGCAACAAATTCCCTTTTGGTATGTTGCTGACTTAAAACTACTACTTTTTTCTCCAAACTTCCAAATTTATTGTTCGACCCCCTCTGTTAAAATTCGCAAACAATCCTTTCAATGCCCGATGAATCGAGGTAATTTGCCCCCCGAATAATACGCACCGATCAATGAACAAGACCGCTGACAATCAACAAGTTTCACCTAAAACACACATCACAATTCGCGGTGCGAGGGTACACAACTTAAAAAATGTCACTGTTTCTTTTCCAAGAAATAAAATGATTGTCATTACCGGACTTTCGGGTTCAGGAAAATCATCGCTGGCATTTGATACCCTCTATGCGGAAGGTCAGCGCCGTTATGTGGAGAGTCTTTCTTCTTACGCACGGCAGTTTTTGGGGCGGCTAGACAAGCCGGATGTGGATGCCATTGAGGGCATTTCGCCGGCCATCGCCATTGAACAAAGGGTAACAGGAAGAAGTTCAAGATCGACCGTGGGCACTAGCACCGAGATATATGACTACCTGAAGCTATTATTCGCACGCATCGGAAAAACATATTCGCCCATAAGTGGAAAGGAAGTGAAAAGACATACTGCCACTGATGTGGTGAACTATGTTCAATCGCTTCCCGTTGGTACTCGTTACATGGTGCTCTCCCCGATTGCTGTGAAAGGAAAATCCATCGAAAAACAACTCGATTTATTGGTGCAGCAAGGATTCTCGCGCGTTCGATGCGATGGTGAGATCGTAAACATCGATAGCGAAAGTGTTAAAACCATCCAAGGAAAAAACTTACACCTCGTAATTGACCGATTGCAGGTTACCGGAGATGTAGATGACGCTTCTCGAATTGCAGACTCGGTTGAAGCCGCATTCTTCGAAGGAAGAGGCGAATGCTTCATTGCTGTACCCGGTGAAAAGGATGTGGTTTTTTCTAACCGCTTTGAATTGGATGGGATGACGTTTGAAGATCCGAATCCGAACTTCTTCTCTTTCAACAACCCTATCGGGGCTTGCAAGCGCTGTGAGGGTTTCGGACAAGTGATCGGAATTGATGAAGACCTGGTGATTCCAAACCCTTCTTTATCAGTCTATGACGATGCCGTGCAATGTTGGAAGGGAGAGGTTATGTCTGACTGGAAGCTGGATTTCATCCGCGCTGCACGCGCGACAAACTTCCCCGTTCACAAGCCTTACAGCGAACTCAGCGAAGAACAACGACAGGTACTTTGGAATGGAAAAGGTGGAATAAATGCCTTTTTCTCCTACCTCGAAGAAAAGAGTTACAAAATTCAATACCGCGTTATGTTGAGCCGCTACAGGGGAAAAACCACTTGTCCTGACTGTCACGGCACCCGTTTGCGCAAAGACGCTTCTTATGTCAAAATCAATGGCCATGGCATTTCCCAATTGGTGCTGATGCCCGCCAGCGATCTTCTCGGCTTCATTCTCGACTTGCCACTTTCAAAACAAGAAGAGAAAATAGCAGGACGCCTACTCACGGAGATCCGCAACCGTCTGCAATACCTCTGCGATGTAGGTCTTGGTTATATCACCTTGAACCGCTTGAGCAACACCCTCAGCGGAGGTGAATCACAGCGCATCAGCCTTTCCACCTGTCTTGGAAGCAGCTTGGTTGGAAGCACATATGTATTGGACGAACCTAGCATAGGATTGCATCCTAGAGACACCCACAGACTTATCAAAGTACTGAAAGCTCTTCGCGACTTGGGAAACACCGTAGTGGTGGTTGAACACGATGAAGAAATTATGAAAGCTGCCGACATGCTGATTGACATCGGCCCCATGGCAGGTGTACACGGTGGTGAAGTAGTTTTTTCAGGCACGCATGATCAACTGATGGCCTCAGAAACATCGCTCACAGCTCGCTTTCTTACAGGCAGAGAGACCATTGACAGACCGAAAAAGCTACGACCGGTAAAAGACTTCATTCACATCCGGGGAGCTCGAGAAAACAACCTAAAAAACATTGATGTTTCGTTTCCGCTTCACTGCTTGTGCGTGGTGACTGGTGTGAGTGGTTCAGGGAAATCGACCCTCGTAACAAACATCTTGTACCCGGCTATGAACAGGCATCTTGGCAATTTCACTGAGCAACCGGGTAAATTCAATGCGTTAGAAGGTGACATCAAACAAATAAGCGCCATCGAATACATTGACCAAAACCCCATTGGCAAGTCATCCCGCTCCAATCCTGTTACCTATGTGAAAGCATGGGATGAAGTACGCAGCATATTTGCATCTGTGCCCCTGTCTAAAAACCGCATGTATAAACCCGGGCATTTCAGCTTCAACACCGAAGGCGGCAGGTGCGAGACATGTTTTGGAGAAGGACGTGTAACCATTGAAATGCAGTTCATGGCAGACATTACTTTACAATGCGAAACGTGCAAGGGCAAACGTTTTAAAGACGATGTTTTAGAAGTTACCTACCACGGAAAAAACATCAACGACATTTTGGAGATGAGCGTGGATGAAGCGCTGGAGTTTTTCCGTAAAGACGAGCAAAAAACACAAAACCGAAAATTCATCGACAAGCTTACTCCGCTCCAAGAAGTGGGATTGGGATACATTGGATTGGGGCAAAGCAGCAATACGCTCAGCGGTGGGGAGGCTCAACGCATCAAGCTCGCTTCTTTTCTGAACCGGGGAGAAACAAAAAGCAAGACCTTATTTATCTTCGATGAACCCACCACCGGTTTGCACTTTTATGACGTTAAAAAACTTTTGGTGGCTTTCCAGGCACTTATAGCACAAGGCCATTCGTTGATTGTTATAGAACACAATACAGATGTTATCAAATCAGCCGATTGGATTATCGATCTTGGTCCAGACGCTGGTTTAAATGGTGGAGAGCTCGTGTTTGCTGGAACACCAGATGATCTTGTAAAGTCGAGCTCCTCGATAACATCAACTTACATGAAAGAAAAAATTGGATGATGACGAAATTGCTAACCATTCTCACCTTGCTTCTTGCCACAGCCTTGTGCGGGTGTGCTCAAACTGAAAAGAATTCAGCGGTGGTTGAACCATCGTTGAATGACAGCACCAAGATTCAGAAAACAGATGAGCAGTGGAAGGAGGAATTGCCTCCACTAGTTTTTCACATCATGCGTGAAAAAGGTACAGAAAGAGCATTTACAGGCCCCTATTGGGATAACCACGAAGAAGGAAATTATATGTGTGCGGCCTGCAATCTTCCTCTATTTCAATCGACCACCAAGTTTGATTCAGGAACCGGTTGGCCAAGTTTCTACCAACCTGTAAATGATGATTGCATTGAAGAAGAGCGCGATACAGCTTATGGAATGGTGCGCACAGAAGTGTTATGCAACCGTTGTGGAGGGCATTTAGGACATGTTTTTGATGACGGACCTCGTCCAACAGGATTGCGCTACTGCATCAACGGTAATGCGCTGATTTTTGTTCCTAAGAAGTAATAAAAAAGGCCACCCAATGACGAGTGGCCTTTCCGTATGGTTATTCGATTTTATCCGATGGTAATCTGAACGCCGCGTTTTTCAAAAGGCGTTCCGGGTACTTGATTCCCCTGAGCGTCTTTCGTGTCAGCAGTTCTCCCGTGAATATTCAGAGTTCCTGTTACCTTCCCTTTCGTAGTGATCTGCATGAGAAGTATACGGCCTTTTGCATCTGCTCTGGCCTGGCGTTGATCAGGAGTTACAAACCACGCACCGTCTCCAGCTATGGTGAATGATTTTCCCGCCTCGAAGGTCTTCATGTACGAGCTATCAAGCATGAAAGGCGTTAGGTAGTTGTTGTAGTTATCTTCCGCCCCGATGGTGAACCAAGAGTCGTATTTCAACTTACGGTCTTGAGATACATCCATGCGTTGAACAGTGTTGGCGAAAAAACCACCTTTTGGGTGTTGGTAAATCGGTGCTGTAGAATTGATCTGGATGGATGATGTTTTGTCTGCAAACACAGCATCAATCACATCATTTTGGTTGGTCATAACAGCATATACACGGTATGTCTTTCCGGGTACTAAACCGTCATTGGGAACTTCTTCAACTTCCAATCGCACGAACTGTGCGGATACGAGGGAGGCGAAAAGAACAAAAGCTGAGAGTATAGTTACTTTTTTCATTTGGGTAAATTTAATTTCGGACAGACAAAAACTTTGCCATTATTTAACGAGACGTCTTCTTGGAATTCTGCGTTTTCCGAGTGATTGAGATCTGAACACACCACGTTTCGACTGTATGAAATATCCGAGGCTTACTTCGTGGCTGTGCGGACTAAAATTCTTCGCATCAGAGATGGTGATGTCGTAGCTATAGGCGAAAGAAAAGTTCATCCATTCAACGCCTGAAGAAAACACGAGGGCATCCGAATGGCGGTATGTAAAGCCCGCCCATATTAGTTCTTTCCAGGTCGATTTCAATAAAACATCCATTTGAACCGGTGTTCTACCCGTAAACTTCGCCAAGACGGACGGTTGAAAGGTAAAGTCATCATTCAAGGGATAGAAGTACGACCCCATAAAGTTGTAATGCCTGATGTTTTCGTTTTTTTCTTCGAGAAAACCTTCAATGCCCAACTTCGTTTGGATTAGCTGAGGGATAGAAAAACCGAAAAAGTAGTTCTTACCATACACCATCATTCCGAATGTTGCGTCGAAATTCATGGCAGTTTCGCGTGTTCCAATAAGCACCTGATCGTTTTGATCGAGCACATTGACATCGGTTCCATCGAAGGCGAACTGAGTCACCACTGCGCTTAATCCGAATGAAACCGCATCTTCATTGTTCAAATCGAAGCTATACGCGCCTGTAGCCTCGAGACCAGTGCGTGATATTTTACCGCCGGCATCATCCTTAAAAAGCACTCCTCCTACCCCTATTTTATTCGGCAATTTGGTATGTCCGCTCAGGAAATACGTCGTTGGGGAATTCTCAAATCCAGTCCATTGGTTCCGGTACGAGATGTAAACAGGAGAATACGTTTTGGTACCAGCCACAGCCGGGTTAATCAAATACGTATTATTGATAAACTGCGATCTGCGCGCCAATTGTTGAGCAGAGGCACCGGTACCAAATACCAGCAACAGCACTAACGAAAAGTATACGTTCTTCAACATGCAATTAGTATTTGATAGTCACCGTACCGGTGATTGGGTCTTTCGAATTATCGTAGGTAATAACGTAGTAGTAATCGGCAATTGGGAGGATATTTCCATTGTAGGTACCATCCCAGCGGTTCGGATATCCTTTGGATTCGAAGAGCAACTGGCCCCAGCGATTGAAGATCTGCACCGATGAGGATGGGAAAAACTCCAATCCACCGATAACCCATTCATCGTTCGCACCATCACCATTTGG
>JBJOIB010000032.1:0-3456 GCA_046047375.1 Bacteroidota bacterium | reverse complement strand
CGGTATATCCATCAGCTACTTGCAAAACACCGGCAGCTTTATTGGCTGCAACATCGTGAATCCATATTTCGCCTGACATTTGCTTTGGATAGGCAAAGAACAAAAAGGCGCGAGCTGTAAGAGCTACGTTGATGATGTTCATTCCTGTGCCACCAAACACCTCTTTACCGATAATAACAGCAAAGGCAGTAGCGAAGGCGAGCATCCAAAGTGGTACGTCAACCGGCATGATGAGAGGAATAAGCATTCCAGACACCAAGAAACCTTCGTTGATAGCGTGTTTGCGGATACCGGCGAAGATAAATTCAATACCCAAACCAACACCGTAAGAAACAGCTATCAGTGGAAGCACCTTCAACGCTCCGATTCCGAGCTTTGCAAAGAGGTCAGCCTCTTGTCCGATAGACAAGTAGTACTGATGTCCTGCGTTCCATGTACCGAACAACAAAGCCGGAACCATGGCGATAATCACCATGAACATGGTACGTTTCAAATCGATACCATCACGCACGTGCACTCCATTCTTCGTGGTGTGTCCGGGTGTAAATGCAAATGTTTCAAGCGCATCAAAAACAACCCAGAAGCGGCTCAGCTTGCCTCCTTCCGTGAAATTCGGCTTGAGTTTTTTGTCGATGAAATTATGTAAACCTTTCAACGTTGTATGTTTTAATCCGTTCTTAACTAAATTCTACGCGGGCAACATCAAGTCCTTGGCGGACAATCTGTTGCACATTGATTTTCGACGTGCATACGTATTCGCACAGAGCGAAATCTTCCGGTCCAATTTCGTAGATACCCAGTTTCTCCATACCATCAAGATCATTGGTCATGATTGCTTTTAGGAGTTGTACAGGATAGATATCGAAAGGGAAAACTTCTTCGTATTGTCCGGTCACTACAAAAGCTCTTTCTTCACCATTGTTATTGGTGTTCAATTTGAACTTTTTAGACTGCGGCATAAGCCATGTTGGGAATGTGCGCGACACCGAGAATTTATCGAAGCCGAGACCTAACCATCCAGTAGTAAGCAAGAACTGAGGTTCGTTACCTTCAGGGATGCAGGTGATTTGCTGTTCGTAGTATCCGAGGAAGCCATCTTTTGAAGAAGTTTCACCCGTCAGAACGTTTCCGCTAATGACGCGAACGTTATCGCCCTTCAATTGTCCTTGTAGAACATTGCTGAGCTGCGAACCCACAGTGAGTTTGTAGTACTTCGGTGCTTCAATTTCAGATCCGGTTAGTGCCACTACTCTGTAGATGTCAGTTTTTCCAGTTTTCAAGAAACGCCCGATGTTCGCTACGTTTTGGTAATCAACATACCAAACCACTTCACCTTTGTTAATAGGGTCGATGTGGTGGATTTGGACGCCGACATTTCCTGCCGGGTGAGGCCCGCTCACTTCGTGCAAGGTAGCTCCCTGAACAGACTTCAAAGCAGAAGATCCCGCTTTGTAGCAAAGGTGAACTGCTTTACCATCAGCGAGTACTTTTAGTGCGTTCATTCCTTCCTGGAAGTTCTCCATTTCGCCGTTCAGCACGAAATCCGTGTCTGGGGCTAGAGGAGCGCTATCGAAGCCACTCACAAAGATCGCTTTTGGTGTAAGCGTTGGGTTAGCCACCACCGAGTACGGACGTTGCATAACGAACGGCCACATACCGGCTTCAAGCAGCAACTCCATCAGTGCTTGCTTCTTGTAGGAAGCTGCGCTTTGCGTGGAGAACGACTTGTATTCGTTCGATGCATCCGCCTGAATCGTGATAGCGAGGACACGACGTTTTTCACCACGAACGATTTCCTTGATGCTTCCGCTTACAGGAGAAGCAAATAAAATTCGCTCGTCGTATTTGTCATGAAACAACGCCGATCCCGCAGTTACGCGGTCACCTTCTTTCACCATCAGTTTGGGAGTAACCCCGTGGAAATCAGGGGGTCTAACTGCAAACATTTGAGCTCTTGCAGGAGTCTCTAGGGTTTTGTTCGCCTCACCTGCGAGTCGAATATTGGTACCCTTTTTGATTTTAATACTATTCGCCATTTCGGGAAGTATCCTTTATTTTGGGCAGCAAAATTAGCGAAATGTACATGTCTTCTACTTTTGAGTTATTCACTTATCAACAATTTAGAATGAATCCAGATAAGATTTTCATTTATACACTGCTTTTCGCTTTTGCCACCTTGGGTGAAACCGATTGTTTGGGTGTGCCCTTGTACGACAATTTGGGGTATAAAGTTGTTCAAATCGATCAAGATCAGACCTACGACTACATGGATTTGACCCATGAGGGCGTGTACGCGGAACATTTGAAGTCACTTGAGGTTGGAATGATGGGCTCTCCCCTATCTCCGCCGTATATCGCCTTATCTTCATCCGATTCGTTTGAAATTTCCTTCGACGATTTGCACGGGGGGTATGAGAATTATATTTATCGGATTCTGCACTGCACGCATGATTGGGAAATATCAGACTTAACTACATCCGAGTATTTGCGAGGTTTCAACGATCAGTTAATCAACGATGTGGAGCAGAGTTTCAATACCAGGCAGAGCTACACCCATTATCGTTTTTCCTTTCCGAACGATATGTGTCGACCAATTTTAAGTGGCAACTACATTGTTCAAATATTTCAGGAGGATGATCTGGAACGGCCCCTCATCATCAAGCGGTTGGTGGTGTACGAGACCTTGACAGGGATTCGGATGAAGATCAAAGAATCAACAGTAGTGTCGGAGCGGAGGTACAAGCAAGAAGTTGATTTTGATATTGTTAAGATCGACTATCCCATTTACGACGCGTACGATGACATGCATGTGGTCGTTATGCAGAATCACCGTTGGGACAATGCTATTTTCGGTTTGCAGCCCACGTTTAACAAAGGAAACGAGTTCGTTTACGACTATTCTAACGAGAACAATTTCGATGGGTTGAATGAATTCCGTTGGTTCGACACCAAGAGTTTACGGTATGCCGCTTTAGGCACCGACAGCGTTCGGGAGCGAGTTGATGGTTGGCATCATTACCTGACGCCTCAGCCCAAGCGAACGTATGATGTGTATCGCACACAGGGCGACATCAACGGGCGGTATTTACTGCGCAACGATGATTTCGACACCGATGTAGAGTCGCAATATATATGGGTGCATTTTTCGTTGGCTACCGAAAAATTATCGGATGCCGATGAGATATTCATTTTTGGGGAGTTGACGCAGTGGGACTATTTAGACGAGGCGAAGATGCAATGGAATTCGGCGCGGCGCTGTTATGAAGGGAAGCTGTATTTGAAACAAGGGTATTACAATTATGGTTATTCTGTTCGTTACAAAGGGAATCCGCAAGGCACGATGCGGGAGTTAGAGGGTAGTCATAGTGTTACTCGGAATAGCTATACGGTGATTGTGTATTATGCTGATGGGCGGGGGTATGATCGGGTGATTGGGATGGCCGTGGGAGAGGCGTT
>JBJOIB010000031.1:0-4815 GCA_046047375.1 Bacteroidota bacterium | reverse complement strand
GTGTTTCGACATGAAGGCCTGTTCGCGGTGGTTTTCCACGTTCTCTTTTTGCTTGCCTTTTAGCGCGCTGGTGTTTTCGTAAAGCCCCTCAACGCTCCCGTATTGTTGCACGAGTTTCATGGCCGTTTTTTCCCCGATCCCGGGCACGCCGGGGATGTTGTCTACGGCATCTCCCATCAATCCGAGGATATCTATAACCTGCTCCGGACGGTCAATTTCGTAGCGCGCGCACACTTCTTTGATGCCCCAGATTTCTGCGGGATTGCCGCCGCGACCTGGTTTGAAAATAAAGATATTCTCTGATACGAGCTGTCCGAAATCCTTATCGGGGGTCATCATGTAGGTTACAAATCCATCTTTTTCAGCGTGCTTGGCAATGGAGCCAATTACGTCATCGGCTTCATACCCTTTCACCATAATCACAGGTACGCCGAAACCTTCGAGAACACGCATGATCCAAGGCACTGCAACCCGAATGTCTTCAGGAGTTTCTTCTCTATTGGCTTTGTAATCAGCAAAGGTGACAGAACGAAAAGTTTCTTCCGGTGGATCAAATACAACAGCGAGGTGGGAGGGTTTCTCGTTCTTCATCACATCTAAAAGAACATTGGTGAAACCAAAAATGGCACTGGTGTTCAATCCTTTCGTATTGATACGCGGATTTTTAATAAACGCATAATAGGCTCTGAAAATCAGAGCGTAAGCATCTAATAAGAAGAGTTTTTTAGGAGCTTCTGGGGTAATCATGAAACATGCTGTTGGGGCAGACAAGTTACATAATCCGAGCGGAGCGAGCGACTATTTGCGCGGAACTTTATAAATAGGCACGGTGCTGCAGGGCTCACCGAACATGAGGCTCTTAACGACGGGCTGAAGTTTCCGGGTAAGTGCCATGAAAACAGCAGGAGAGCTTTCAAAGGATCCACAGCCCTTAACAACTACGCGTGTATCTTTCAAAGACTCAGCAGAGAGTGAATCAACATATTGCATCACGAGAGCGTTTTTCACATCATTCGCATTTCCCGCCACCACTGATTTGGCGAAGGGATGCAATGCGGAAGACACGAGCATGTACGCCCACATAGGGATGATGGCATCTGCTGAACAGAACACACCCACATGCGCATCTGTATAGCTGTTCCAAGGATGCTCTTTTACGAATTGGCGAAAATCGGTTTCTTTAAGAACCATACCTTGCCATAGAATCGGCGCCAGATCTAGCTCTTGAATGGTAGCATCGGTTAAACCGTCTTCCAAATTGATGCTGACGATTCCACTTTGCTCTACTTTATTAAGGATTGTTTCCATCAACCCACCATCCGATCTTTTTGAATTTCCGCTGTCATTTGAAGGGCAGTTTCTACCATCCCTTCTACATCAAATCCACATTCGTGGAAAAGCTCTTCAGGGGAGCCATGTTCGATGAATCGATCAGGAACCCCTAGTCGTTTTACTTGAGCACTGTAACCATGTTCGGCCATGAATTCTATAACGGCACTTCCAAAACCGCCGTCAATGCATCCATCTTCCACCGTGATAACACGTTTAAATTTACCGAACACTTCATGGAGCATTATCTCATCAATCGGCTTCACAAAACGCATGTCGTAGTGAGCTGCGCTGATGCCTTTGCTTTCGAGTTCTTTGACAGCTTCAAGAGCTAGGTTGCCTATTGGGCCGATGGTCAGGAATGCGATGTCATCACCTGAAACCATTCTCCGACCTGTGCCCACCTTAATGGAACGGAAAGGTGTTTTCCAATCCGTCATCACTCCGTTTCCACGAGGATAACGAATGGTGAAGGTTCCATGGTTTTCTTCTTGCGCGGTGAACATGAGGTTACGCAGTTCTTCCTCCGTCATAGGAGATGCGATGACCATATTGGGAATGCATCTGAAGTAGGCAATATCGAATGTGCCGTGGTGTGTAGGGCCATCGGCTCCAACTAGTCCGGCGCGGTCGAGGCAGAAAATCACGTGTAATTTTTGCAGGGCCACGTCGTGTACTACTTGGTCGTAGGCACGCTGCATAAACGAGGAGTAGATATTGCAGAATGGAACGAGCCCTTGCGTGGCCATTCCAGCCGAAAAGGTAACGGCGTGTTGTTCTGCAATTCCAACGTCGAAAGCACGATCAGGCATGGCTTCCATCATGAATTTCAGCGAGCAACCCGTAGGCATCGCCGGGGTTACACCGACAATTTTTTCATTGCGTTCAGCGAGCTCGATGATGGTATGACCAAACACATCCTGCCATTTAGGTGGTTCAGGGCTTTTCGGCACCACCTTGATGATTTCACCTGTTTCTTTGTTGAACAGACCCGGTGCGTGCCATTTGGTTGCGGAACCGTCTTCCGCAGGTTTGTATCCCTTTCCTTTTACGGTTACACAGTGCAGCAATTTGGGGCCGGGAATGTCTTTCAAATCGCGCATCACTTTCACCAAGTACTCCACATCGTGCCCATCGATAGGGCCAAAGTACCTGAAATTAAGTGATTCGAAGAGGTTGCTTTGCTTTAACAGCGCCCCTTTGATGGCGTTTTCAACTTTTTGAGCTACTGCTTGGGCGTTTGGACCAAACTTGCTGATTTTACCCAGAAGATTCCACACCTCGTCTTTCACCTTGTTGTAGGTGTGAGAGGTGGTGATATCGGTAAGATATTCTTTGAGGGCACCAACGTTCGGGTCAATCGACATACAATTGTCGTTAAGTACAACAATCATATTGGTGTTTTCTACTCCTCCGTGGTTCAAGCCTTCAAATGCTAAACCTGCCGTCATAGCTCCATCACCAATTACCGCAACGTGTTGTCGGGTGGTGTTGCCTTGAATTCGGCTTCCAACGGCCATTCCGAGAGCGGCCGAGATGCTGGTTGAGGAGTGACCAACACCGAAGGTATCGTACTCACTTTCAGAGCGTTTAGGAAAACCTGAGAGGCCTTTGTATTTTCGGTTGGTATGGAACTGCGATTTGCGTCCGGTAAGGATTTTATGTCCATACGCCTGGTGCCCCACATCCCACACCAACTGGTCGTCAGGAGTGTTGAACACGTAGTGCAAAGCTACCGACAACTCTACCACTCCGAGGCTGGCACCGAAGTGACCGCCTTTTTCGGATACGATGTCGATGATGTATTGTCGAAGCTGATTGCATAGCTCCGGCAGATCCTCTTCCGGCAGTTTGCGAAGGTCTTCCGGGGTGTCTATTTGACTAAGGATGGGTCCTGCTTGAAATTCACTCATGAGTACGTTGTTGGAAACGATCATTGCGTCGTCCTAGGATACAGAACAAAAATAAGAATAATATGTTCGTTTCCGGCCAGCGAATTCTCGGAGAAGCGAATCGGAGGGTGGAAGAATTAAACGGTTATTCCGGCGAGGATGGATTCAAAGATCTCGCGGCCGTCGGTATTGCTCAAGTCAAAATCGGCAGCTCGCTCGGGGTGAGGCATCATTCCGAATACATTTCCACGTGCATTGGATACACCGGCGATGTTCTGAATGGATCCATTCGGGTTTGATTCTTCTGTTACGTTGCCCTCTGCATCGCAATAGCGGAAGATAACCTGGTCATTGTCGTTCAATGCCTTCAATGTGTCGGCATCGGCATAGTAGTTTCCTTCGCCATGAGCGATTGGAATTTTCAGGGCACGATCCACTTCCAGTCCGTTGGAGATGATGGCCATGCTCGATTGTGGAAGGATGTGGGTGTTTTTGCAGATGAACTTGCGCGTTGTATTGTGCAGCAAAGCACCTGGAAGCAACTTAGCTTCGGTCAACACTTGAAAACCGTTGCAAACTCCTAGCACATATCCACCGCGATTGGCGTGTGCGGCTACTTCATTCATGATAGGTGAAAATCGCGCAATGGCTCCACTGCGCAAGTAATCTCCATAGCTGAATCCACCGGGCAAAACAATGAAGTCACACCCTTTTAAGTCGTGGTCTTTGTGCCACAGTTTTTCGACTTTTTGATCAAGGATTTGCTCTAGAACGAAGACCATGTCTTCATCGCAATTGGAGCCAGGGAAAACAACAACGCCAAATTTCATGAGAAGAATTTGGTGCAAAGTTAAGAAATCATCGGAATGAAAAGGAAGAAGGACCGACCATAAAAACTGACCGATCCTTCTCTATCTATGGATAATCTGGTTACTGATTATTCTCTGATATACTTGAATGTGTTGAAATGCCCTGTTTCGTTTGATTTCACGTAAATGATGGCGGCAGGGACGTGACTTCCGATGTTCAAGCGGACGTGCTGTCCACTGAAATTTCCAGCCACCGGAGACCCGATGATTTGTCCGTTCAAGTTGAACACCATAATCGTGCACGTTGAGCTTATTTCAGGGAAGATGAGTTTCGGTCCGAACTGATCGTTAACAAAAGCCAGATTCTCTAGCTCACCTGCTGATTCTACACCTACGCCTTCCTCAACGATGATAACGGTTTCAGAAAAGTCGATACAGTGTTCATTGTAAGCCACCAGCGTCACCAGGTATTGACCGGGTTCGGTGTAAGTGTGCACTGGATTCACTTCTGTAGAAGTTGTACCATCGTCGAAGTTCCATTGGTAAATGATGGCACCTTCGCTATTGTTGAAGAATTGCACGGTTCCGTTGTCGTTCAGAATGGTAACCACTGTGTTATCAACTGTGAAGTCAGAGATAACATCTGGCTCTTCGAGGATTTCTACCGATGCTCCTACTTCGCAGCCATTGGCATCGGTCACGATACAAGAGTAAATACCACCTGTGATGTTTTCAAGCACATCGCCTTCAAAGCCATCGTTCCAAGTCACGGTATAAGGCGCTGT
>JBJOIB010000030.1:0-10831 GCA_046047375.1 Bacteroidota bacterium | reverse complement strand
GAGGGTTGAAATTACAGTGCGCGTTGTTTGACCAATGCCCATAACAGCTACAAAAGCAAACATATATCCGTTTCGAACTATATGTGATACTTTCAATTCTG
Source organism: Bacteroidota bacterium (assembly GCA_046047375.1). GTDB lineage: Bacteria > Bacteroidota > Bacteroidia > Flavobacteriales_D > Sanyastnellaceae > RI-182. The sequence continues at coordinate 10,730 of JBJOIB010000030.1, read as the reverse complement.
TGCCACCAACCTTTTCAACTAAAAAGTAAAAGCAACTCCACGTCCCAAGAGCTATGATTTGCTGGAGCATGATAGGGTAGGATAGCTTCATTATGCGACCTGCGAGACCCTTTGTTTTGGTTCGAAGGGCTGCTAGAATTGAAAATTCTCGCTTCCCATAGCGCGCGAAGGTATAAGTAGAAATGAAGATTAAACCGGTGTATTCCGCAATCATCGAGGCCACAGCAGCCCCTTGATGTCCCATGGGTTCAAAATGGGCAGATCCAAAAATGAACCAATAGTCAAGCACAATGTTGGTGAGTGCCACAATCGACATTGTCACGAGAATTACGCGTGTTCTTCCAATTCCCATGTACAAGCTATTGAACACTAGAAGTGGGATGTAAAAGAAAAACCCAAAAGAACGGATGTCCAAAAATTCACTCATAGTAGAGCGAATAGCGTCAGATTCTATGATGTGTTGATACAAAAAGGCATCTGTAATCCGGAATAATATCCACATCACAAGTGCAACCAGCAGCGACATTCGCAGGGAAGATGCAACAATTCTCCCAGCCTCCAGTGGATTGTTCTCACCCTGTCTTCGGGCCACCAAAATTTGGGTTCCGCCTGCAAGTCCTACACCTGCCATAATAGCCGTTACATATAACAATCCGCCGTTTCCGGCGCCATTGATGCTGTTTTCGCTTACTCTACTTAGAAAAAAATTGTCAGTAAGAACCACGAGAAATTGCACAAATGCGCCTAAAGACAATGGAACGGCAATGCGCAGTAGGTTGCGATAAGATATGTATGAATCATTCACAGGCCTTCTTCTTCAAGACGTTTCAATATGGCATCACTGTCTCGAACAGACTTCATAACCCATTCGAGGTGCAAATCGAGTAGCTCCTGATCTGAAAGGGACCACGAACAAGAAGAAGAGCGAATTCGTTCAGTTAACTCATACAACGCAATTGCCGCAGCAACGCTTATGTTAAAGCTCTCAGTAAAGCCATACATGGGAATGCGCACAAGGTAATCGGCTTGGTCAATGGCGTCTTGACTGATGCCTTCCAGCTCTGTTCCAAACACCAAGGCTATTGGCTGGTCAATTGGCACCGTTGCGATGGTGTATCCCTCAATATGTGGAGAAGTAGCAGCGATCTTGTAGCCTTTGGATTTCAATGTTTCTAAGCATTGCTTCGTTGCATTGGTGATGCCTTTCTTTCCACTCGTATAGTTGAAAGTATGGAGCCATTTTCCAGCTCCCATGGCAATTCCCTGGTTGTATTCGAATCGGTGACGATGTTCAATGATGTGTACATCCTGTACACCAAAACAATCACAGCTGCGCATTACCGCGGAGGCATTGTGTGTTTGGTACAGATCCTCAAGCACCACAGTCAGATAACGTGTGCGCTGCTGTACAACCCGCTCTATCTGATCTGCTCTTTCAGGAAGCATGAACTCCCGCAATTGCTTGATGATGGTAATGGCATCTTTCATAGAATTGGCGGAAAAGTTACGAATTTTAAAAGCGTACCAATAGATGGTGGACGCGGTTAGGGCAAAAAAAAGCCCCCGATGTCGGAGGCCTCTAAATAAGTATTAGCTACTTATTTTACTTTCTTTGAAAGCTCAGCACCCGGCTTAAATTTAACCACTTTCTTAGCTTTGATAGTGATTTCTTTTCCGGTTTGTGGGTTACGACCCTTACGAGCAGAACGTTGAGAAACGGCAAAAGAACCGAATCCTACCAATGCAACACGGTCACCCTTCTTAAGAGCTCCAGATGTTGAGTCAATAAATGCGTCCAATGCACGCTTTGCATCAGCTTTTGAAATGCCGGCTTTCTCAGCCATTGCATCTACCAATTCAGCTTTGTTCATTTTAATTGAATGGTTTAAGTTAGACAATCGATGAATCAGAGCAAATATATACGCTAAATCCCGCGACTGACAAGCAATGCAGAAAAAAAAGATACAAAATGTTGAAAAGTGTGCTGGTTTGTTAATAAAGTCGCGTTTTCCCGCGATTTACAAGCCATTCAGGAAGTTTTTAAACCGACAATTTGTTGATAACAGGACTTGAGTTATGACGGAAAGAATCGCAAGGCCCATTCGATGCCCCCAAATTTTCGAAAATCGCTTGGGAAATGGCTGCCCAAGACCTCTCCTTGCTCATTGCAAACAACGATTCCCGGACGATTCTCGGCCATTTTACCATGTTTTGTGGTACGAACATAGGCCGCCTTCCCTTGAAAGGTCTCAATGGGTTTCGAAGACTCGAAGTCTCCACAAATCGGAAACATTTCAATACCTCTTTCGGTCGCTTGCAGCGCGAATTCGTCTAATTGACGCAAGTAGTACCTCCCAAAAGGATCTTTTAAGCTAGGAGTGATGAATAGAACAAAAGGCCTTTGATTGGCAGTTGGCTGAATTGCTTCACCAGTTGAACGCACAAGCGCAATATCCACCTTCGATCCTCGATCAGGAGATTGAACGCCCGGAAGTGCCAAATACCATTTGTCGTATATCAACCACCCAATAAGAGCTGCGAGTGCGAAGTAATAGGAGTTGTTCTCCGGACCATCAATCTTAACATTCGCAAAACTGATCAAAAAAGCGGTCCCGCTTCCTGCATAAACAAGTAATGTCATAAATCCAGCGTTGGCCAGTCGTCCTTTGTTTAGAAAAAGAAACCACCCAAGCGGAATCAGATGACCTATAATGGCTGCAAACCAACTCACAGGAAGTGGATTCAGGCTGAATTGAATCATCAACCATAGGGTAGAAAGAATCAGATACGACTGATATACCACACGAAACACATACTTCATTTGCTCAGAAAATTGGAATTGCTGCAAAGGTATCGAACTTGAACCAACCAACACCGGGAATCTTTGTTCAACGTTTTCAAGCACAAGTTATCCCTTAGAGTGAATTCATCTATTTTTGTCGCATGAGCAAACAGTTGAAATCAACCACAAACATACAAGTCAGATTTGCCGATATAGACGCAATGGGACATGTGAATAACGCGGTTTACCTGAGCTACTTTGAACTGGCGAGAATGGACTTTTTTTCAAAACTGATTGGAACCGATTGGAATTGGACCGATCACGGCATTCTTCTCGCCCGAAATGAAATCAATTACAAGCAGCCTATACTATTAAATGATAGTATCGAAATAGAAACATGGTGCTCTGCTATCGGTAATTCAAGCCTCACCGTGGAATATGTTGTTTACAAAATCGCAGGAAACGATCGTATCGCAACAACTACAGGCCTGAGCGTTTTGGTGTGTTTTGATTACTCCAAGCAACGCAAAATTGAAGTTCCTGAAATTTGGAAGTCGAATTTACTCGACGCCTAAATGGATCAATGAAAATCCACCATTAGCGACCTTTAATTGATCCAATCGAACATGCTCCCCGGTCAGAATGTCAATTCCTTCTGTCCTTCCCATGAGTCGCTCAGCATACCTGTCACAATCGAAAGTATAGTCTTTTCCCGATCTATTCATGACAACCAATAAGGCCTCTTCTTCCGTGTATCTGAAGTAGGTATATAGGTTGTCTGTTGGAATGAACTGCATGATCGCTCCTGAAAAAAGCTGGGGGTGCAACTTTCGGAATTGACCGAGTTTTGAAACAAATGTAAACAGCTCGTTTTCAGTAGCATCGCGGCCCGTTGACGAAAATTTGTTGACTTTATCTTCAGACCATCCACCGGGAAAATCTTCCCGTACCTTTCCATCCGGATCGGCAAAATTCGCCATGCCTATTTCTGTGCCGTAATACAAGCATGGCACTCCGCGCAAAGTCATCAAAAGCGCCAATGCCATTTTCGTTTTTTTCACGTCTTCCCCCATGACGGCATGAATTCTACTCAAATCGTGGTTATCAAGAAAGGTCACCAAGCGATCGGGATGTTCATAGAGTCTGTCTTTCGCGAGCGTGTAATAGATGCGAGCAAATCCTGAGGTCCAGCCAGGTTCTGTGTTCAACGCATCCTGAATCGCATAATGCAGCTGAAAATCAGTTACACTTTCAAGTCCCTCCTTGGTTCCAATTGGTTCTGTAAACCAGGATTGAACAGGGGTGCCATGCACCCACGTCTCACCAAACAAAAAAAGGTTTGGGAACTCCTTTTTGAGTCTTCCCATTAGTTCTTGCATGAACAGTTGATCAGGATAGGCATAGGTGTCGATTCTGTAAGCATCAATACCATAATGTCCGGCCCACCAGATACTGTGTTGAATGAGGTAATTGGCCAAATGTGGATTGCGTTGATTTAAGTCTGGCATATGGCCATCAAACCAGCCATCAGTGAATCTTTTTAGGTCATTTTCGGAAGCATAAGGGTCAGATAGCGCAACCGCTCGGTAATTGGTTCGCGTAAACCGAGGCCAAGTATTAATCCAACTGCTGTCGGGTAAGTCTTTCATAATGAAATGATTAGCACCCCAGTGGTTGTAAACAATGTCTTTAACTATTTTGATTTCACGCTGATGACAAGCTGAAATCAATTGGGCATAGGTTTCTTCTGTTCCAAGTCTTGGGTCAATCTTATAGATGTCGGTCGGTGCGTATCCATGATAGGAGGCTTTTGGTTCATTGTTTTCCCAAACAGGATTCAACCAGAGGGCTGTGACTCCCATTTCAGACAAATGGTCCAAGTGGTTAATTACGCCATGCAGATCGCCTCCATGCCGGTGAAACATCTCTTTTCTGTTCAACGATTGATCCAGCATGCCTGGAATGCGATCGTTTTCCGGATTGCCGTTTGAAAATCGATCAGGCATGATGAGATACATAAGGTCCTCTTGAACAATTCCTTCGCGCCCTGCCGCCATTTCACTGTGATCGCGCAGTTCATATCGCAAGTGTTTGATTTCGCCATTAGGCGCTGTCAAATCTATCGCTACTTCGCCGGCAATCGCTTTTTCGGAAATCTCCAGTTCAAGAAACAAGTAGTTGGTATTTATCGCGCGTACAGCGCGGATGATTGAAACGCCATCGTAGCGAATTGCTGCCTCGTGCAGGCCCGCATCTTGGCCATATACCAATAGCTCTAAGCGTGTTTCCTGCATGTCTGTCCACCAATATGGAGGATCAATCCTATAAGCAATGCTATCAGTGCCCAAAGAGCTAACACTCAAGGCTACACTAGAAAGAAAAGTTAAAATGTACTTTATAGACATGTAAAGAAATAGGTAAGAATTATTTTTTTTCTACATTTACAAAGTGTCTAAAGTACACACTCTTTTCTTGAATTAAACCATAAAATAGTATGAAGAAGTTTTACACCTTATTAAGCGCGTTACTTCTCGCAGGTTTATCTGCTTTTTCACAGTTCGATGTAACTTTTGAAGTAGACATGACCAACGAGACAGTGGATGCCAATGGCGTTCACGTTGCTGGCTCATTTCAGGGCTGGTCACCAAGCGGAACTCCCTTGACAGATATGGGCAACGGAATGTGGTCTGTGACCTTGTCATTGGAGGCAGGCAACTATGAGTTTAAGTTTCTGAATGGAAACGATTGGCCTTTTGAAGAGACCGTACCTGACGCTTGTCGCGTGAATCTTACAGGCAACACGAACCGCCAGATAGAAGTTACTGGCGATCAAACGTACAGCGTTTGTTTCGGAAGCTGTGCAGCATGCGGTGATTACACTGTTCGCTTGATCGTAGATATGTCGTTGGAAGCTGGCGTTGCTCCTCAAGGTGTGCACGTAGCTGGAAATTTCCAAGGCTGGGATCCAAGCAGCACTGAATTATTGGATTCGGACGGAGACCTAAAATACGAAGTAATCTACTCCTTCGATCCAGCATCTCTCGCAGGTGATGGTGGAAATTTGGTTTGGAAATACGTGAATGGAGATTCATGGGATTTGCCGAATGAAAACATCTCGGGTGATTGTGGCGACGGTGGCGGCAACCGCACTCTAGCGTTGACTGAAGCGAATACCGTAATTGGACCATTCTGTTACAATACATGTGGAACATGTGTGGCGCCAACCCCGGTAACTTTACGCGTGAATATGGCGCTAGAAACCGTTTCTCCAAATGGAGTTCACGTAGCTGGTGCTTTCCAAGGATGGAGTCCGGGTGCTGATGAATTAACAGATCCAGATGCAGATGGTATTTACGAGATCACCCTCGAAATGCAGCCTGGTACCTACGAGTACAAATTCGTGAATGGTAACGACTGGAGCGGTGCCGACAATGACAACGAGTCTGTTCCAGGAGCTTGCAACGTGAACGGAAACCGTGTTATTGAAGTAGGCACTGATCCAATCACCGTTGAATATTGCTACAATCAATGTACTGCTGAATGTGTTTCAGATCCAGATCCGGCAGATATCACCTTCCAGGTAAACATGGCTGATGTTGTGGTCGATGCAGAAGGCGTTTGGATGATTGCAGGATTCACAACTCCACAATGGCAAGCTGGTGCCGTTCAGATGTCAGATGACGATGCAGACGGAATTTACACAGTGACGTTGAATGTTTCAGGATCGGCTGAAATTCAATACAAATTCTGCAACGGAGATCCATATCCAGGTGGAGCAATTGATGAGACCGTATCTGAATCGTATGATTTCACTGTAGGTCTTTGTGGTGCTCCAAATGGAGTAGGAGGGTGGAACCGCACACATGTTCGTTCAGGTGTTGCTGAAACATTGGATGTGGTTTGTTTTAACTCATGCGTAAACTGTGGTGATAATGTGATTGAAGGAGATGCGCTTGAATTCAACATCTTCCCCAATCCGGCAAACGAGCAGATTTCGTTGTCAGGCAACATGACTGGACTTACTCAAGTAGTAATAACAGATATCAGCGGAAAAGTAGTTATGGACGTAACTTACAACGCCACTGCAACTGTTTATGACTTGAACATCTCAAATGTTAAGTCTGGGGTTTATGCCATTGCAGTTTTGAACAATGGAGTACTTGCAAACCGAATGTTTGTAAAGAAGTAAATAACTGATTATCAGATGAAAAAGGCTGTTCCATTGGAGCGGCCTTTTTTGTTTAAACGGTTGTGAAGAATTGCTCGAAAATATTCATTCACTCCTATTGTGGAAGCGCAAATTGACTCTATATTTGTGGGTTGAATGAAAACTTTCTTTAATCATCACCTTATGAAAAGACTACTATTGTTTTCTCTTCTACTGGTTTCCAGCCTTGTTACTAAAGCACAAATGATTGGAATCGAAGTTGAGGAGTACGCTGTGCACACCGGTATGGTTGGCTCAACAGATCTTACCGGCTATACAACGTACCGTGTTTATGCAGTACTTGGCGACCCGGATGACTTTGTGAGTGCAATTTTCGGATTGGCAGGAAAGCCGCTCGAGATCCGCACCACTACTTCGTTTTGGCAGACTCCACTTGGGGGAGCAACAGGGGATGTAATCAACCCAGCCATTTTTGGTGTTTTCCCGGAAACACAATACGATAGCTTCGTAACGATTGGTCGCACTATTTCGACGGATCCAGGAAGTGCCATTACAGCACAACAAAGCGGTGCTCTTCCATGGGTTACTGACTTCGAAGCGGGTGGAAACATCTACATCGACGGAATCGTTGGTGGTGCATGGTTTACCTTGTTTGGCGCAACTGCAACAAACGGTTTTGCAGGCCCTGACAACAAAGTGCTTATCGGTCAGTTTACCACCGATGGTGAAATTGATGGATACGTAAATGCTCAGATCTTCTTGAATGGTGTTCAAGCTGATGATCAGGAGTTCTTGTGCTACTCATTCTCATCAGTGGAAGGAGCAGTAGCAGGTTGTCCTGATCCAAGCGCATTGAACTACGATCCAACTGCAACTTACGAAGACTGTAGCTGCGAGTACCCTTGTACACTTGAAATTGGTTCTTTGAATGTTACCCCAATCACATGCTTTGGTCAATCGAACGGAACCGCTCAAATCGTAGCTGCAGGACAGCAAGGTGGAGCTCAATACGTTTTGGACGGTGGAAACACACTAGCTGTTGGTAACTACATCAATTTGGCTGCTGGAAACCATACCATCGTGATTACTGACTCTGAAGGATGTCAAATCACCGAGACTTTTGTAGTTCCAAACCCAGGTCAAATTACAGCTACCTTGGCGGTAACGAGCCCGATTTCTTGTAACGGTGCAGCGAACGGTCAAATCACAGCAACCTCTACTGGCGGTAACGGTGGAAACACATACTCACTGCAGTCGAACATGAGTAACTCAAATACTACGGGTGTGTTTTCAAACCTAACCCCAGGACAGTATACAGTATACATCACTGACCAAAACGGTTGTACAGGTCAGTCAACTTCTTTGAACATTACTCAGCCAAGCGCAGTTGTAGTGAACGTTTCAGCATCTGCTGCGGCTACTTGTTCTGATTCATCTGATGGTACAATTGTTTGCCTTGGTTTCGGTGGAGCTGGTGGTTTGCAGTATTCAATTGACAACGTGAATTTCCAGACCAGCAACGTATTTAACGTGCCAGCAGGAACATATTCAGTGTATACTGTCGATGTGAACGGATGTGGCGATGTTACGAACAACCCGGTAACTATCACAGCTCCAGCTGCGATTGGGTTCTCTGATCTTACTACAGATCCAACTTGTAACGGTACTTCAGACGGTTACATAGATGTTGCTGCCAACGGCGGTAACGGTGGATTTACTTACAGCATTGATGGTGTAAATTTCTCAAATGTGAGCGAATGGTCTGATTTGGCTGGTGGTGATTACACCATCATGGCTATCGACGACGAAGGTTGTGAAGGTTCAGTTGTTATCACATTGACAGAACCGTCTGCTATTTCTGCTGGATTGAGCTCAACAGACCCATTGTGTGCTGATGATACCAACGGATCAATCACAGTAACCGCTACAGGTGGTACTCCTGATTATACCTACTCAATCGATGGTGGTACTGCAACTTCAAATCCTGTTTTCTCAGGTTTGGCTGGTGGTGATTACACAATCATGATCACAGACGCTAACGGATGTACAATGGAAGAGGCTGCATCGTTGACTAACCCAACTGCGATAGATGGTTCAGGTGTATCTGTTGAAGAATCAGCAGTGGGCGCAGGCGACGGAAGCATCGACCTTACTGTTTCAGGTGGAACTGGTGACTACACATTCGATTGGTCTGGAACAGGTGGTTTCAGCGCTGACACCGAAGACGTAAACGGTTTGTCTGGTGGATCATACACCGTGATTGTAACAGATGAGAACGGATGTTCTTGGACTTCTTCATTCGACGTAACGACCGGAATCAACGAGTTGGCGAATGGAGTAGGAGTGGCGCTCTTCCCGAACCCAACCACAGGTTTGTTTACTTTGAACCTTACTGGATTGAATGGGCAGAACGTAAACGTAGTGATCAATGATGCTCAGGGACGTGTTGTTGCGCAAGAGATGCTCAACGCTGGTCGCTCAGAGTACGTGAAAAACTTTGATCTTACATTCGCTGCTGATGGTTTCTACTTTATGCAAGTAACCGTTGGAGGCTACGCTACCACACTTAAGGTGTTGAAGCAGTAATATTGAAAGAATTCAAGAAAAGGCCGCCATTGAGCGGCCTTTTTTATGCAACAGTCTGCGGTGGACTTCGCGTTTTTCCTATCCGCAAAGAGTAAAATTTTACTCTTTGCGGATAGGAATAAAACGCAATAGAATTTCCGCGACTCAAGAAGAACAAGCCTTAGAACCCATCACAAACGCTCAACCAAAGTCTCACTAACTTAACATAATTTCTACCCCGGCCAATTCAAAGCCCAAAACCTCTATATACTGCTTTCATCAGCCATGCCCAAACTGCGATAACGATGCTGAGGTAGTCAAGGGAAGATGGTGAATCAAACATCATGGCGTCGCAATTCCAACGTCCTCAGATTGTCATTAGAACATTAGATGTCGCAACATCCGGAATTCGCTCATTTGATTAATTGGTTCCAGAGATTTCTTCAGAATTTTCGACCGTGATCCAATATCATTTTTATAACCACATTTCAACGTCGTTAACGATTGTACGAATATTTCAAAGCGTAACGACAATTTGCCACAAACGTTACTCTGAAAGGTTGGGTGTTCTTGTCTTGGTATCCTTATCCAATCTGGAATGTGTGAATCGTAAATCTTATATGAACAGTTCATCAGGACACGGATCTGGATCAGTTGCAATAATTAGAATGAAACTATAATTTATATTATGTTAAGTTGTGGAAGTTAAAACAAGGGAACCGAAGCTCCCTCGTTGTTATTAGTTTCCTTCTAACTTCTTCTTGATGTCTGATAACTTTGCATCATCCCCTGTTCGAGCGTAAATGCTCGACAATGAACGCATCGTATCTTTATCGGTTGGATTTACTCGGTGGGCAGATTCCAAATAAGGCAACGCCAACGCAAAAATCGCATTCGCCTCATCCATGAGCATTTTGTAACGCTTGGTCTGTGACGGCGGAACATCATTGGCCTCGTTTACCTTGGCAACACCCTGGTTAAAGTACAATGCCCCAAGGTTGTAATTTGCATCAAAATAATCTGACTTCAACTCTAGCGCCTTTTTGTAAGCAACAATCGCTTCCTCTGATTTACCTAGGTTGTCGTAAACACTACCCATAGAGAAAAACAACACTTCATTGGTCGGATCTTGTTCTGCAGCGAGTTGCAAATTCTCCTGCGCAGCGGCAAAATTGCCTGTACGCAGATAGATATTCAACTCCTCGATGATCAAGT
>JBJOIB010000029.1:0-5256 GCA_046047375.1 Bacteroidota bacterium | reverse complement strand
TTCGTATGTGATGCTTTATTCTGCTGAAGATCGGCTGTTTATGACCACCTGCAACCGCATATCATCGAGAGATAAGAAGATAATCGAAGACACCTTTGACTTGATTCAAGACTATACCTTAGATCAGTTGAGGGATGCGTACAGAACTGCTCTGACCAATGCTTCTTTCAATGAGAAAGGTGGAGCTGGATTGGGATTACTTGATATCGCATACAGAACCCAGCGGGTACCGGAACACGCGTTCAAACAAGTGACTGGTCAAGACGCCTTTGACTTTTTCATAAAGGTCAATTTGAACCTAGAATAAAACAGGCCATGGTCGGGAACAACGAAAACCATCGTTGAAGACCTAGTAACTATGTTCATCGATCTTCACCTTTCCTCGGAAAGTTTTGTAGACAAAAATGGTATATCCTAAAACCAACGGGGTTCCAATGGCAGCTATCACTAGCATAATACCGAGTGATTTCTGAGATGAGCAAGCGTTGTAAATCGTTATGTTATACTCCGAAGAGATTGTGCTGGTGAGAATCACCGGATACAATTCCATGGCCACAACAATAAGGAGAAGAGCAATGGTGAGCGATGAGAATACGAAAGCGAGGTTAAATTTCCGACGATTTACTAAACGTGGAATATTCGCTACACTGAGCAACATCATAATGGGTACGGCAAATAACCATTGGTTTTCTTTCAATCCATCGGTTAAGTGAGGAATGAAAACCAGGGTATACATGCTTGTTATTCCGAAAGTAACGAGTAGGAAAATAATCCCTCTTTTTACAAGAATTTGAAGTTTCGCGAAAAGCCTTCCTTCCGTTTTAAGCAGAAGGTAGATTGCTCCGTGCGTCATGAACAACGCCAAAGTGGTTAATCCCACCAGAATTGGATAAGGCGTCAAAAAATCGAGCAAAGCATTTCCTTTGTATTCGTTGTTCTCTCCTATGGGTAAACCTTGCAAAACATTTCCCAGCACAACACCAAGAAGGATAGCTAGCATTGCGCTTGAGATCGAATACACTGTATCCCACATTTTGCGCCACCACATCATGGGTTCTTTGCTTCGGAATTCGATAGAAACTGCTCGAAGAATAATAAAAGTAAGGAAGAGCATGAAGGGAGTATTCATGGCTGAGAAGAGGGTTGCGTATAGTATCGGGAATCCGGCGAACAGTGCCCCCCCTCCTATTACCAGCCACACTTCATTTCCATCCCATACAGGGCCGATGGCATTGAGAGCGATTCTGCGGCTTTCTTCTTTATTAAAGAACAGATGCCATGCTCCCGCGCCAAAATCGAATCCATCCAGAATGGCATATCCTGAGAATAATCCGCCTACGATAAGATACCACCAAGTGGGATAATCGATCGAAAGAAAAGTTTCCATATCAGCTAGGGTTAACATGTTGGTTGGCAGATACATTCAACTCAAAAGGTGTGTCTTCTGAATGATCACCGGGGCCGTGTTTGATCTTTCTGTGCAGTAGGTAAAGGAACAAGAATAGGAGAACCGTATAGAGTATGAAGAAAAGTATCAAAGAAAAGACAAGTTGCGACTCAGAAACGGCCTGTGAAAACGCTTGATCCGTTCGTAAAAGACCATAAACCACCCATGGCTGTCTGCCCATTTCAGCCGCAAACCAACCTGCTTGATTCGCAATTTGCGGAAGGATAACAGCGAACACGAAGATTTTTAACAGCCACTTTTTATCGAAAAGAGATCCCTTCCACCAGAAGAATATGCCGATCAAAGTCAATGCGATGAGGAGCATTCCGATGCTAATCATAAGATGGTAAAACTGAAAAACCGCATTTACTTGGCCGGGAATTTCATCATCCGGAAAGCTGTTTAATCCGGTGACCGGAGCTGTGGGGTCGAGGTGTACCAGCATCGATAATCCACCTGGAACAGCTAGTCCATGCGTTTCTTTATTCTCTTGATCCACCCATCCGAACAAATACATATCTGCGGGACCATCGGCGGAGAAGTGACCTTCCATGGCCGCCAATTTCGCCGGTTGATTCACGGCTACTCCATCCGCGGAGCTATGTCCGGAGAGCAGCTGTGCAAGAGAGAATATAAAAGCCACAGAAAGGGCTATTTTAAAGGCTTTCTTTGAAATGGTTTCGTGTTTACCCTTGAGGAGATAATAAGCATGCACAGAGAGAACCAGAAAAGCGCCGGCAAGAAATGAGCCTTGCCAAGTATGAATCAATCGATCGACCGAGGAGGGATTGAAAACCATGGCCCAGAAATCTGTTATTTCAGCCCGTGCAGAAAATCCTTCGCCAACGATATGATAGCCGGCAGGAGTTTGTTGCCAGCTGTTGGCCACTACAATCCAGACAGCAGAGAACATAGATCCAAGGAATACTCCAACAGTAGCGAGCATGTGCACCCAAGGTTTTACGCGATTCCAGCCAAATACAAGGATTCCGAGAAAGCCACTTTCAAGAGCAAATGCGAAAATGCCTTCTGCGGCGAGCGCACTACCAAAGACATCACCTACGAATTTCGAATACGTAGCCCAGTTGGTGCCGAATTCAAATTCCATAACGATTCCTGTAGCGACACCTATTCCAAACGTTAGTGCGAAAATTTTCGTCCAGAAACGGGCGAGTGTTTCGTATTCCTTATTGCCAGTTCGCAGATAGAGCGCTTCCATAATCACCATGATCAGACCCAATCCAATGCTCAATGGTGGGTAGATGTAGTGAAAAGCAACGGTGAATGCGAATTGTATTCTCGCTAAGATTTCAACTTCCATGTTCTGCTAATATCTGAGGAGGTCATGAATGACCACCGATGACAATTTTCATGATTTTCAAGTTTAGTACTATAAACCGGTAGATCTGCCAGGGCAGAAATCTACGAAAGAAGCGTGTTGATTTGCCAGGAACAGTAGCAAAACTCTGTTCTGAATATGGTTGAAATCGTTCGTTTTTCATGATTTCTAGGATTTAGTTATTCGGGGATTAGGTACCAAAAAGGTCGTGCTTTGGCCTTATACAAGAAGAGATAGTGTAGAAGCATTTTAATCCAATGTCCTGCCAGTCCTGCCTCCCCTACTGTATAGTTCAAATCGCGCCCCCAGCGCGGATATTTTTGCCAGTCCTGCACAATTGGGTAAACTGTCATAGTAGCAGCCATTCCATCCCTCATTCCGTAGCCAGCAGACACTACACAAGCGGCTCCCATTTTAGCCATCGAAGCGCGGTGATGGTGTGAATGGTCGTTTTTCAGGATGCGATCTGCAATATTCATAGCCACAATTTTCCCTATTACACCCGAAGGCATTCCTGTTCTAGGAGCTGTAGGATACTGATCGTTGCCATTAGCCGTTTTCATGGGCTTAGAAATAGTGTGCGGAGGTGCAAAGGCGATTCCAGCAGCGTACAATCGGTCAAAAGTTGGATTTTGATAAATCGAAGGCCAGTCTTCTGCAGTCCAATCTTCGAAGTTTTTTGCGGAGTAATCCGCATCCACCTTCATAAAGCCATTTTTAGCGAATACTAGCTCTGTTACATCGCTGCCGTTGGCGGCATAAGCTTTCAGAGGCACCCCTGAAAACGAAGGGATAAGCATGGTAAAATCGAAGTTGAGCGAGTGAAAGGTTCCATCGAGAAGTTCGTAATGAATAGTGTTTTGCTCAATTTTTTTGACTCCCGCTCGTTTGATCCATTCGATGTTAAACTCCGTGAGGATCGATTCAGCGAACACCGTCGTACTTGTTATATATCCATTTCGCTTCACAAACGCGCCCCCCATGCCGAAATCACCAACTTCGTATTCATTTGTTATCCATACCAGTCGGGCCTTATTGGTAAGATTTCGTTTTTTAATTTCCGCAGCGATATTCAGGATATATTCAAAGGCGGCTCCTTGACAGGTTGCCATTGGGTTTCCTGTGCCGATGACCAAGGTTTGATCCTTGCCATTGGCCATGTGTTCGAATACTTGTTGCAGTTTATCCCAAGCGTGTTCAGCATGTTGGTATGTGCAAACAGAGCAGCTATTGCCCTCTTCAGGAGATAGTCCTTCCGTAGCTTGGAAGTTCAATTTAGGGCCAGTAGCATTGATTAGGTAGTCGAAATTAATGTTCGCTTTTTCACCGATACGATTAGGAGAGGTGTATTCCACTTCAGCGAACGGTTGACTTCCATTTAAGCCATCCGGGTAAATCGACAAAGCTTTCGCTTGATGGAAATCGACCCCCATGCGTTTGTATACGGGAGCCAGTTCGAAAGTCACTTGAGGGGCTTTCATTCTACCTACTCCTACCCATATATTGGAAGGTATCCATTGGTATTTGCTGTTTGGACTCACAACCACCACCTCGTGATTAGAAGAAAGTCTTTTTTTCAGGTATTGTGCTGCAGTGTGACCTGCTACACCGGCTCCGAGGACGAGAACGCGTGCCATAGTTCGTTGATTTATGATCGAGGAATAGGATCAAAAGTAGTTGGGTGTTCCGTTTTTATCTGTGACAAAAGTTGCTGTTGCCGAAAGCTGGAATAAAGAGGCGGCCGCATTATAATCTGGATCTATAATATATAGAGACTATTGATTCGAATTATACATCCAGAGTAACCAAAATCACACATTCTCGGGATACGTCAACTGACCTTTGTGGAATCATAAAAGCAATAATAAAATGGACACACAAACAAGTTACACCATGCCTAGGATAGGCGACATCGCACCTGACTTTGATGCGGTAACGACAACAGGCAAATTGAATTTTCACACCTTTATACAAGGCAGTTGGAGCATATTCTTTTCACATCCAGCGGATTTCACGCCAGTATGTACCACCGAGATGACAGGTTTTGCGAACGAGCAGGCATTTTTCGACGCGCGTAATACCAAGTTGATTGGATTGAGCATAGACTCTATACATGCGCACATTGCGTGGGTGAATAACGTGTATAAGCACAGTGGGGTGTTATTCGAGTTTCCGATTGTAGCAGACATCGACATGAGCGTATCGAAATTGTACGGGATGCTTCAACCGGGGGAGAGCGAAACGGCGGCAGTTCGTGCGGTGTTTTTCATTGATCCGAACAAGAAGATTCGGTTGGTAATGTATTATCCGCTGAATGTAGGGCGCAACATGGAGGAGATCAAGCGGTCATTGGTGGCTTTGCAGACATCAGATGAGCATTCGGTAGCGATGCCATTGAATTGGAAAGTAGGAGAGCCGGTTATTGTTCCCCCTCCGCGCACTGTTGAGACCATGTTAGAGCGGGAGAAGT
>JBJOIB010000028.1:0-11277 GCA_046047375.1 Bacteroidota bacterium | reverse complement strand
GTGGATTTAGTTAGTGTCAAATATACACTTATTAAGTTAAATTGAATTGGGTGGAAAAGTATATCTTCGTCACATGAGATATCTACACATCCTATACGCATTCTTACTATTTTCCATCTTAGCCTCTTGCGGTGAGGCTTCCAGCGTTCAATCCTCAAAGAATGAGTTCGAAGCTTTAGACAGTTTGATGAAAGTCAATCGCTTCAATGGAGTCATCATGATCACAGAGAGAGATTCGGTGATATATGAGCAGACGTATGTGAATCAGAAAGCTGTTGGAGGGGTGTTAGAACTGGGATCGCGTTGTGTAATTGGGTCGTTGAGTAAGCAACTCACAGCAATGATGGTTATTCGAGAGGTGGAAGCTGGACGAATACAATTGACAGACACCATAGGACGGTATTTACCAGAACTGACCATGCCATGGAAAGACAGCGTGACGGTGGAGCAGTTGTTGCGGCATACGCATGGAATAGAATCGTTGGAAACACCGCTAGTTTTTCGTCCTGGTAGTGAGTTTAGTTATTCGCAGCTAGGCTATGATCTACTGTCACAGATTTTGGAGCATCTATCTGGACAGAGTTTTCAGGAATTGAGCACTGCGTTTTTTCGTGAGCGAGGTCTTACCGAAACCTTTCATAGCGCTGATTCCATTGTATCAGGAGTTGTTTCGGGCTATGAGGATGGCGAGGTGCGTCAAGATCGGTTTTCAAATTACACTGCAGCGGGCGGCTTTATTTCGACAGCCCGTGATGTTAGTCGTTGGACTTATATGTTGCATCATGGGGAATTATGCAGTACGAGCAGTTTGGAGGAGGTTCGGAGTTATGTCACCCTGCGAGAGCATCCGATACTAGGGCGTGTGGATTATGGATTAGGCATTTTCAGACCTGAGCGTTATCCAGGATTTGAGGGGGCTTTTGGGTATTCGCCTGGTTTTATAAGCAGTTGTTTTTACGATTCGGCACGAGATCGTGTGATTGTGGTAATGACGAATGATGTAAGGGGTGTTGATTTGGTTGAGAAGTTTTCAGCGGTTGAGGGTGTGTTGGCGTACTTGCATAAGAAGCTGTAATTCAAACGATTGAACCCTTATACGCAAAATGACTATTTGGGATTTTCGTACGGAGGTTTAGGGGTTGTATGGATAAATTGTATTGTTTCAAGCGTAGTTATGACGCTATACGCATACTTACTATGGATAGATTTTTTCTATCTTTTCAACGAATAGGCGCTCGATAGTCATTTTGCGTATAGCTTTATATCTATTTGCATATCAGGTCATTACAAAATACCAGCTTTTCCTATTCTCGACCAACTCCCCAAAGGTCTCCACCAAATCTCTCCCCAATATCTGCCCCATGACAAACCCGTTCATACTTCTTTCTTGTGGCACCCCTTCCGGAAATAAAAAAGAACGAATCTGACTGATTTGATTCAAACTAACCTCTTCTTTTTGCTTGGAGGCGCGAATCAAAGATTTCTCTATGGCATCCAGTTCAACTACCCACTTTGTTTTCATAGCCTGAACTTTGCCCGACAAACTTTTGTCTATTCGATTTGTAATTAGGTCAACCTCATTCGCTAACGACTCGAGTGCCGACACATAGCTTTCTCTCTCCCATTCCGTCATTCCCGAATTTGCACTCAACCACTTTTTAACAATCTCATCATACCCCTCTACAAAATCCAAGAATGTAAGACCCAGCCGTTCCATTTTTCGGAGCATTGAATTTGAAATGACCACACCTCCGGACCGAAGCACGATGGCAGGATATGGGATATTCGCCGATTGAAAAAGTCTCTCGAGTTGCAGCCAATAGGCTACTTCGCCCGGCCCTCCGATAACGGCAATATTAGGCAGGATAGTTTCTTGATAAAGCGGTCTGAGAACGACATTCGGGCTGAAGCGCTCGGGATAGGCCTCCATTTCAGCCGTAACCGACTCAATTGAACGTATTTCGTGACCCATTAGCACTCCTGCTTCGTCTTTATCCATCCGATATCTTTGACCGTCAGACAGATAAAACAAATTACACCGGCGGGGATTGATTTGCGTGCTATGACCTTGGTTGATCATTTCGTTGCTCAGATTGCTAACCTCTCGAAATGCGGTTTCATTTCTAACATCCTGCAACATGATCTCTTTGAACAAATGCTTCAACTCAACATGGTCGGGATCTATCGTCACCAGACCAAATTTCCCAAACAGTTGATCAACTAAATAGCGGGTAGCTTCAGATAGAGTTTCGAATGCAGCATACTCTCTTAGAATTTCGGCCAAATCGTTACTGACACCCCCTACTTGAATAAACTCTTCCACTACCTCATCCAATCCTGTGCATTTCATTCGACCCACAGGCCCTGTTTGCTCGGTGTTCCATCTCAATTTCTTCCCAAAAACATCAATTTCAGCTATTTCTTCGAAATCGTGGTCTTCCGAAGCCATCCAATAAATGGGAACAAAGTGCTTATCCGGATACTGCTTATTCAGGCTTTCAGCTAGTTTAATAACATGAACGATTTTAAACATGAAGAATGCTGGTCCAGTGAGGATATTCAGCTGATGTCCGGTTGTTACGGTGTATGCATTCGACTGAGCTAAAAGCTCGATGTTTTTGATAACTTCAGCAGCATGTGACCGACAGTTTTGTTCCTTAAGAACACGAACCAAGATGGATCGAGAGTTAGAGGGAAACGATTTACGAGCAATGTTTTCTTGGGTAGGATAAGCCGAAGCAGTTGACCATGTATTTGCACCTTGAAGATGCATTTTTACGAGTCGGGAAATAAATGGTAGAGTTGTGTAATCGAATTTAGCATTCATGGTGCTAAGATACACCTGAATTTATCGAATGAGATGAACAGTACCTCTCATCGTTTGGATTTCTGAGGGGTCAGGACTAGTAGGAAGTGAATATTGGATTTCCCACACGTACATGTCTACATTGATTTCTGAGCTTGATACATATGATTTCCCGCACCAACCTTCTTCAGGAGACATACTGGTAAAAATCAAATCCCCCCAACGGGAAAAAATGGAAAGCTTGTAGTTACTAACTTCCGGCATGATCGGTTTGAAAATGTCATTTTCTCCATCATCATTCGGGGTAAACGCGTTAGGTACAAAAAAGCCGGGAAGCACTTCAGGATTCTCATTTTCATCAACCACTGACGGATCACCTTTAGGTTGATCATTCACGTCCACAAACTCATTGGGAATAACCTCTATGGTGAAATCGTCTACAAAGTAATAAGCGACTTGTGGATTGTTGCCTTCTACAACATTCACGGTGATTTCATCGTCTTCTTTGAAAACACCGATGGTCATGAATTCATAACCTTCCTCAGCAATAAAGCTAAAACTAAACTTTGTCCACTCTCGTGAGTAGAAGGGTTGCGATTTTGTGAATTGAGGATTACACGACAGCGGGGTAGAGCCTGACTGAACTGGTTGATTGGAAGTAAAGCAAACTCCGATATCAGAAGTTGACAGACCGGCGAAAGAGTTATCGGTAATGTATCCGTTGCAGATATAGAATGAGACGTTATACTTCTGGCCTGGCACGAGAGCTTCGTTCAATTCATTCACGAGGTACTCTCTTTTTCCGGTGCCAATATGTCCTGATGCGATGAACCCCATAATAGCATTTCCCTGATAAGGATCCACAAGAGCCAGTGGTGTCTCTGGTAGATCACCTGCTAAAGTTCCATTTGAATGGTAGTAATCGGGTGTTCCTTGATTACTTTGTGCGTTGTTCCAGTTGTCAACAAACTCCCATTGACCTAAAGCAGAGGGAAAACCTTCGTTATCTTCAAATCCACCATTGCTAATCTGCCCCAGAGCATAAGTGCTGAGAGCGATGGAAATGATGAATGCAAAGAGGCGATACATAGTTATATATTGAATCACCGAAAAGTAACGATTTTTTTTGGTAACGATGTAAAAAACTTACGAAGAATTGATTCAGTCACGCTATGATAATCAGCCGAATACACGTAAAAACTTGTTAAAAAGAAAAAGGGCTCCGTTGAGCCCTTTTTCAACCTTAACCAAAACAACTTTAGTGTAATTCTATCCAAGTACCTTGCAGGGTTTACTTTGGCAGAACAGGACTAAACTCTCTCTATACTAAATGGTACAATCCATAAAATGTTGTATCCATCGAAAAAAAAAGTGCAAAAGTAGCAACTAATTCTTCCACAGCATCGAAAAAAGTAAAAAAACCAACTCAATGGAGGATCACTGCGAGAGACACTCCGAAAGTCGATCCAAAGATTTGAATAGGGGCATCTTCTCTTTTGATTGGGCGATATAGAAGTTTTCCGTATAGACCCAAGTCGAACCAGTATTTGTTTTGAATTTTGAATCGGTATCCGAGTTCAAACTTCGGTATTATCAGCCATTTTGCGGTTCGATATGTATTGTTCGCTTCTGGTGTAAAGTACTTGCTTCCTTTGTTGGCGAGCAGAATAAAGTCGGGTCTCTTTTGAGATAAAGCGAAAACAGCTTCCATACCTGCGCCTATTCGATAGAACGATGTTTTCGTTTTTTTCAATTCCTTGCTAGCCGTGCAACGTACATGAAGGTTGGTGGAGTTGAAAGTTTGTTCGGAAAGTTGAATAGGTATGGTATCCAGTTCTTCACCGAGCTCATACCTATACCTCACGATTTGCGCTAAGTGATTCACTTCCGGTGAAAAAAACCGGTATAAGCTATCATCTATTTGATTAACATCGAATGATCTTACTGGTGCAATCCAACTATCCAATCCGAAACCAAACCGCAAGGTCCAAGAGGGGAATTCCTTTTCTGCAAGAACAGAAAATCCTGATGCTGGTGCATACCGGGTAATTCTCCCCGTATATTCATTCACCGTTTTATATCCTTCAAACGGTGTGTTGACGTACGAAAGAGAGGATCCTCCTTCGAATTCCCACCCCAATCTCCAACCATTATGTGTTTTTCTTGGTTTTTTTCGAGATGCTTGATGGTTTAGCGTATCGTAAGAAACATCTTGTTCAACGACAAGGATTTTTCCGTCGATAATAATCGTATCCTTCAATGCTTCTGAAACAGAGGCGACGGCGAAAAACGGAAGCAAAAAGAGCCATCCGAACAGACAGCTCTTCAACGCATATGAAGAAAAAAATGTTTTCAACGTTAATTCTTTCGCTTGGCCGAATATAGTATTATCTTATCAATCATCGACTTTTACTCGAACAGGGATTCTGAGGAACAACTTATCATTGTTTGAGTCAAGGGCTGATTTGAGGTTACTCAAGTCACTTTTAACTTCAACTAAATTGTCATTCGTTGGAATTTCTTCGATTGGAATGGAGGGGATTAAACTTTCAGCCGCAGATAGATTTTCTTGCGTTTCGGCAGAAGCAGTTTCTTGAGTTGAGCCGGAATGGTTTACTTCCGCTTTTTCCATTGAGGTGGCTTCTGACGTGTTTTTTCTGCTACGGTTCGTGGTAGCGACCATTGTTTCCGACACTTCTGAAATTGAGAGAGTAGTTTCTTCCATTACCGAGGCCTCTCGATCGAATATCAGTGTGGATATCTGTTGAACAGACAATCCGGCTGCATGTTGGTTGTATGTGCTTGTTCCTACAAATAGTCCTGCTACCATTGCACTAGCAGCAATGAGATAAAAGACATTCATCTGTGTCCATGACAACTGCCAAAACCCACCCTTTTTAGTGCGGGCATTTACCTTTTCCCAAACGGCGGCAGAAGGTACGGCTTCGTGCGTGGATAGTCCACTGCGGAACATTTCGAAAAACGGATCATCGTGCTTCATCATATCCTGTCAAATAAACCTTGCTCATCTCAGCCAATTCTCTTTGCAAAAACTTCTTTGCGCGCGACAATTGTGATTTTGAGGTGTTAATATCTATTCCGAGTATCTCGGCTATTTCTTGGTGTTTATACCCCTCAACTACGTACATATTGAAAACCATCTTGTATCCTGCTGGCAGCGTGCCAATTGCATTCATCAGTTCTTCAGAAGTAAAGTCTGTTGAAAATGGTTCATCATCGTTTTTTAAACTCCACATGCTATCTACGTCATCCTGATATGCATGTTTCAAGTTCTTTCTATAATGTGTAATTGCGGTATTAATTACAATTCTTCTAATCCATCCCTCAAATGAACGGTCTTGAGAGTAGGTATGGATGTTTTGAAAAATTTTAACGAAAGCTTCCTGCAAAACATCTTCTGCGTCTTGTCTGCAATTGGTGTATCGAATGCTCACAGCAAAGAGCGAACGCGAAAACATCTGGTACATTTCGTACTGGTGTTTTGCATTCTGGCGTTTGCATCCTTCTATGAGCTCTCTCAAATCCGTCATGTAGACATCTTTCTAAATTTATAGACTAAGGATGGTATAAAATGGTTGCGTGCATTCGATTCATTTCATCATTTTTCCATGATTTTTTCATCTACCTTAAGATTGGGGCATCGACTTTGGAGGGCGTAGATAAAATCTCTTTTCGGATGTGGAGATATGATTATTCTAGCATTTTTTCCGTATTTGATTGAGAGTCGATCGAAAGATGCAGCTGGAGAGCTCCACGGGTCGTTTGTTTCCTTAACGTCTTTAATTTGGTCAAGAGGAATCTCTATTTCTTTTGCGAAGAGCCACGAGATGACCAGAGAATCATGCGTGATTGTGTATCGAAAGGAGTGTATGAATTTCAGTAGGATAAAGAGAAAAAGGGCAAATCCGGCAGCCAACCAATACTTATTTTGGGCGATAGCTAAGAAAATGATGGCAGTGATGGGCACAGAAATGAACAACACAAGAAAGGTGCTTACGCCTGATTTAAACGTGTAGATTTGCATGAAACAAGGTAGTTTGAGAACGCTACCGCATCATGAATATACGAATTTTAAATGATCATGGACTCATCTAAGCAAATTGAAATCTGGAGTGATATAGTTTGTCCATTTTGCTATATCGGCAAGCATCAGGTTGAAGAGGCGTTATTAAGTTTTCCAGAAGCAAGAATTGAGCTCATTTGGCGCAGCTACCAATTGAATCCGGATGAGAAGACCGATCCTACGCTCAACAGCACAGATCACTTGGCCCAATCGAAAGGTTGGACCAAAGAGCAAACCGAGCAGGCACAGGAGATGGTTTGTCGCATGGGTGAATCATGTTCCATTGATTTCAAGTTTGGCACAGTAAAAGTCATTAATTCGCTCGATGGGCATCGCTTATTGCATTACAGCAAGCAATTTGGACTACAAACCAAGTTAAAAGAGCGCCTGTTTAAGGCACATTTCGAGGAAGGGAAAAACGTTGCGGACCACGCGGTTTTGGTTCAAATAGCTGTAGAATTGGGCATGATGGGTGAAGATGTTGACCAGATGCTAGGCAGTCGGAAATTCATTCAAGAGGTTCATGAAGACCTCATTGCGGGTGTGAGTTTGGGTCTGCGAGGAGTGCCTTATTTTGTTTTTGATGGGCGGTTTGCTGTTTCTGGGGCACAGGGGGTTGAAGGTTTTCGAAATGCGATCAGTGAAATGCTAAAAAGCTGATTTACAAGCACATAAAAGCTATACGCAAAAAGACTATTTAGTGAAAATTTTGGTCAATAGTAAGATTGTGTATAGCTAGAAAGAGTTGACTTAACGTTGACTATTATTGATGAAAGATGAATCGAGTATCTGATACTTTCGTCTCATCTCAGCCTAAAACAGGGTAACTAAAAGCTATACGCCTTTATACTATTTTGAAGGATAGTAAGATTGCGAATAACTGGGAAGCATCGACTTCAGGTTGATTTTAATCCATGAGATAGCAATCAAATAGAACTAAACTTTCTTCAGATTTCAATCTAGAATAACTTCAAAATAAGCTATACGCCTAATAACTATTTTCAAGGATAGTAAGATTACGTATAACTCTGAATCCTTCGATATTACTGAAAATCAGCCTCACTCATCCCCAACCACTCCAAAGCCGAACGATGAAAAATATCTTTCACCACTTCTTCTTCCAACCCCATCTCCTCGATGAACTTCCCGATCTCCAAATCTCCTAACGGAAATGGATAATCCGTCCCCAAAGAAACTTTCTTCGAGCCCACCAAATCAATTACATAACTCAACATCTTCGGATCGTGCGTGATACTGTCAACCCAAAACTTCCCAAGGTAATTTCGAGGATTTACATCGTTGTCGATGGCTACTAAGTCAGGACGGCAATTGAATCCATGTTCAATCCTACCGATTGTTGCCAAAAATGAACCACTGGCATGCGAAAAATTCACCCGTAACCCAGGTAGTCGCTCCAGAACCCCCGAAAAAATAAGCGAACATGCCGCTCGTGATGTCTCTGCAGGCATCCCAACCAGCCAGGGCAACCAGTATTTGGACATTTGAGAGGCGCCCATCATGTTCCAAGGATGAATCATGACGGCCATCCCCAAACGCTCACATGCTTCAAAGATGGGAAAGAACCGATCCTCTGACAAATTAAGGTCGTTGATATTGGAGCCAATTTGTATCCCCTTCATGCCAATCGATTTGCATCGCTCTAGTTCCTGAATAGCGAGATCCGCATCCTGCATTGGCAGCGTCGCTAAAGCAACATAATTTTTCGGATAGCGTGTGGTCAATTCCACCAAATCATCGTTGAGAAACCTCGATACTTCCAAGCAATGATCCGGGCGTGCCCAATAGCTGAACATCACCGGAATGGTACAAACCACCTGTACCTGTGTTCCAAAACGTGCATACTCTTCTATACGAATAGCTGGATCCCAGCAATTTTCAGCAATCTCTCTAAAAAATCGATCCCCTTGCATCATCCGCGCATATCCCTCCCGATGATGTTCAAGGTGAATAAAATCTCCATATCCGAATTTCTCGGCCCATCGCGGCAATTTCGCCGGGAGTATGTGGGTATGCATGTCGATTTTCAGCATGTTCTTGAATGAGCCCTTAAAGGTATCACTTTCGAGCTAATCTTTCTTTGAGCTTTTATTTGACTGTTTTTCTGGTTCTAGTAAGATCCAGCATGTTCACCGCATTGGTTGGTAGTCCTTGCACATCGCTGCGGATAAAATGCGTTACCTGATCATAGAAAAGCGGAATAACAGGCACCTCTTCGGCTATTATTTCATTCATCCGCCTGTAAGCCGCAAATCTGGAGCTGTCATCCGATAGTTGTTGCGCTTGGACATAAAGCGAATCAAATGGTCGATAGCAGAAATGCGTATAATTGGCTCCACCGGGACTATGGTTCCACGAAGTGAAGTTCGACAGGAAGTTCTCCGCATCCGCATAGTCCGCTAACCATGACTTCCGGAACATCAAAGCACTCGATGACGAAACCTTTTCCCGATGTCCCGGACCTGACAATACCTCAACCTCTATCTGAAACCCAATCTTCGCCCATTGATGCTGCAAAAACTCCATAAGATCTGTATAATCTGAGGTTGTGCTAATAGCTACTCGGGGAATCCCCTTACCTTCCGGATACCCTGCCTCTGAAAGTAACTTTCGCGCTTTCTCCAAATCATACCTTACTAGCGAATCTATATCCGAAAATCCTGGCATGCCCGGTGGCACGTATCCAAAAACCCCATCAAAAACTGAATTGTTGCGTAAATACTTCACCATCGCCCTGCGGTCAATCGAATAATTAAGCGCTTGACGTACTTGTTTATCATGCAGCGGATGTTGCGTTGAAAGGGGAAGTGAATCGTCTACCAAAATCCCGATGTAATCTGTTTTCAAAAAGGGTTTCTTGCTCAACCTCATTACGCCAGAATAGGCCTCTTGCAGCTCTCCTTGCGGCGTAAGCAATTCATCCTTGTATGCAGGATGTATGCCCGACATAAAATCGTACCTACCTTGAAGCAGCCCAAGGAACTCGGAATTCATATCGCGCACGAATTCAATTTTAACAGCATCCAAATAAGGTAAGCGAACACCTTCCTCATCGAATTGAAAGTACTCGGGGTTTTTGTGAAGAATCAGTGCGACATCCTCTAGCCAGAATCCTATCTTGAAAGGACCACTTCCTACCGGGTGCGAACGAAATTCATCACCATACATAGCAACGGCTTCATGGGGAACTATGCTGCCGTATGGTGTTGTCAACAATCCTAAAAAAGGAGGAAACGGCGATTTCAATTGAAAAACAACGGTGCTGTCGTTGGTCGCTAAACAACCTTGTGCGCCCAAAGGATCACATATCGATCGGCCGGGTGAGGCCAACTGTTCATCCATCAATCGCTGGAATGAATACACCACATCTTGCGCCTCCACTCTCCTACCCTGCCCACTCTCGAAGCATGGATCATCATGGAAATAAACGTCGGTCCTCAAATAAAAGGTATAGCTCAATCCGTCCGGTGAAATTTCCCACCTCCGAGCAATGGATGGCTTTATTTCGATTTGATCATCCAATTCAACCAAACCATCAAACACCTGATTCACAGCCCACATGTTTTCTAAATTGCGAGCAAAGGCGGGATCCAATGAAGTTATACCGTTGGACTCATTGTATACAAACACGTTTTGTTCCGTCTCCTCAGGAGCAGAACAAGCAAAAACTAAACACGTGATAAACAACCAATGAGAGCGCATTGGCTGCGAATATAAGGACTTACTTCTTTTTCATAGCAGCCCGAATCAATGCTGCTGATTCTGGATTGTAATATTTATCAGCTTTTCTATTCCCAAAATTATCGTAGCGCTCCCACGTACCAGTTTTTACACCGTACTCATACATGCCACGAGATTCTACTTTCCCATTGGGATAATAAAAAATGAACTCTCCTTGTTCGTACAACTTACCTTCTTCCAGAATGTAAACACCTTCAAACTTCAATCGGCCTTCTGTATCTGTAACGCGTGCAGTGAACTTTCCCGGAGAAAACTCGGTAAGCTCACGTATAAATTCAGCCTCACGTTTCTTTACTTCCTGAAGTTGTCCGTTGAGATAAGCAACTTGCTGAGCAACGCTGTCTGATGTTAAAAACAAAGAGAAGAATAGAATAACCAGATACTTCATCAGATTTTGGTTTGAAAAGCATGTATTAATGAACTTTTCTACGGCTTCAACTGTCAAGGGTTACATCTTGACGCTTTTTTTGAATTTCCCGAGGTATCAAATACTACCTTTGTCATAAATATCTACGTGGCTTTGAAAACCGGCTCTTCTATTCTTCTTTTCCTTCTCTTGACCATTGCAGGGTACTCCAAAAATGTTACGCTGAGTGGCTATGTAAGAGATGCCGGCACAGGCGAAGAT
>JBJOIB010000027.1:0-4203 GCA_046047375.1 Bacteroidota bacterium | reverse complement strand
GTGTTGAACAACTATGCTTACTACCTCGCCCTCAGAGGTGATAAACTGAACAGAGCAGAGGAACTTTCAAAGAAAAGCCTGGAAATGAAACCTGAATCGGCATCTTTTCAAGACACGTATGGCTGGATATTGTTCAGACTTGGAAGGTACGATGAAGCGCGTCAGTTCATTGAACGTGCAATCAGCACTGGTGGTAGTGATGCTGTTGTGTTGGAACATTTAGGTGATGTGTATTTTCATTTGGGAGATATAGACAATGCCTTGCGTTTATGGAACGACGCTTTGAAAAGTGGCAGTAATGAACGTCTTTCTCGCAAAATAGCCGATCGTAAGTATTATGAAGAGTAGGCTTACATATGGCATATACTTGTTGCTGGGATGGTTGGTTTTTCTCAGCATTGCAGGGTGTTCCAATGAAAAGCGCGCAGCTGAAGGTAAGCCGCTCAGAAACAGGTCTGCGAATGCCGTGCTGGCGCGTTACTACCGAAACATGTTTGAGTTTGAACATGTGGCTATGCGCGTGTCGGCAGAGATTGAAACGCCCAACGACAAACAAAGCTTCAAGGCAAATATTCGCTTGCGAAAAGATAGCCTCATCTGGGTCAGCATTTCACCCCTGATGGGCGTTGAAATGGTTCGCGCCATCATTACGCCCGATTCGGTCAAGTACGTTTCTAAAGTGCCAAATAACAAACATTATTTTACAGGAACACTCGATCAGCTCACTGAGGTAACAAAAAGTGACGTGACCTTTGATATGATTCAATCTATTTTAGTCGGAAATGCGATTGATCTAGATGAGGAGCGCGATAAATTCAACTCGAAAATTGACCAGCAAGAATATGTCTTAATCTCGAAATACAAACGACGGATGAAGAAAGTCCTCGGTGGAGTCAATGATCGTGAAGTAGACCCAGACGACTCCCTGAGCGTTGATGCGAATGACCGCCAATACAGAAGAATATTACGGAGATCAGATGAGGATGACCTGTTGTTAAAGCGCTATTGGATTGATGGCACAGAATACCGATTGCGCAAAACCGTTTTTGATGATTTATATTACCAGCGGTCTGTGGCCATAGAGCACAGTGAATTTGAAGAGATCAGCGGCCAATTCTATCCAAAGAAAACGGTGGTGAAAATTAAAAGCGAAGAAGGAAACGCACAATTCGCTTTCGAGATAACGCGTTTGAAACTTGATAAAACGAATGATTTTCCATTCGAAATACCGGATGACTATGAAAGGCGTATCCATAATTAAATTAGCACTCCTGATTTTCTGTTTTTCCGGTATCTCTGGCTTTTCGCAAACCAAGGAGCAACTGCAAAAACAGCGTGATGAGCTGAATAAGAAAATTGAATACACGAAGAAACTCATCAACGAAACCAAGAAAAACCAGGAAGCAGAGGCCGGTGAATTGCAAATACTCAAGGAACAAATCAATTACCGAAGCCAACTTATTAAATCATTCGAATCTGAGTTGCGCGGTATCGAGGATGATATTCAAGGTACGGAGCGGAGCATCAGAGAGCTGGAAGCAAAGATTGCTCTCATGAAAGAAGAATATGCCGCCATGATCTATCAGGCGTACAAAAACCGGAAAAGCCACGATGAACTGATGTACATCTTCGCCGCGAGCGATTTCAACCAGGCATTTAAGCGTTTCAAAGTCCTTCAAGAATATGCTGACTATCGCAAGAAGCAAGCAAATGAAATTTACGCAACCCAAGAGAAAATGAAACTTAGGGTGGTGGAGCTGGAGAAAATTCGCGCCGAAAAACAGCAATTGCTTCAGGAGAAATCAGAGGAAACCAAAGCATTGGATGCTGACAGGAGAGAAAGCGAGCAAGTACTGAACAAACTCAAGCAAGACGAACAAAAATTGCGAAAGCAGCAGCAACAGCAAGAAGCGGAAAGACAAAAAATCAATGCTGCCATCAAGAAGAAAATCGAAGAAGAACTGGCTGCAGAAAAAAAGAAGTCAGGCGGAAAATATGAGCTAACGCCCGAAGGCAAGGTCATATCAGAAAAATTTGAACAGAACAAAGGCCAGTTGCCATGGCCTGTTCGTAGGGGCGTTGTTACAGAACGTTTTGGAAAGCATCCCCACCCTACTTTGGCCGGTATTGTGACCGATAACAATGGCATTGATATAACTACGGATGTGAACGCAACCGTTTCGGCCATTTTCGGTGGAACGGTTACTAGCGTGTTTAGCATCCCGGGTGCCGGACAGAATGTGATTGTAACGCACGGAGGGTACAAAACGGTGTACACGAACTTGAAAGACGTCAGTGTATCCAAAGGAGATAAAGTCGCTTTAGGGGATGTTTTGGGCATCGCAATGGAACAAAACGCGAAAGGACTGGCGCACATAGAGGTTTGGAAAATGTCGAGCACCGGTGGAGAGCCTCAGAACCCTGAGTTGTGGCTTAAAAAACGCTGATCAAAAAAAGAAATTCATACGCTTCGTGTGGAATGCAGAAGAACTGCGCATCTATTCTGTAGAACGCGTTCTTTTTTGAAATTCTACATCCGCCCTGTGCGGGCGATAAAACTCAGCGTTATGAAAAAAATCAGTTTACTAATGGTTCTGCTGCTTGGGACGTTGTCTCCCGTGGTGGCGCAGGTATGGGGCGAAATTCACGGGGTTGTAACTTCCAATGATTTAGGACCTCTTCCCAATGCTTCAGTGATTGCTTTGGCTGGCGATAAGTCTATTGGTGTTACCACCGACATCGATGGCAAATTCAGACTAAAACCCCTCAACCCGGGCACGTACAACGTGGAAATCACATTTTTGGGCTACCGAAAGGCTATTATTACGGGTGTGATCGTAAAGCCCGATCAAGTGACAAACCTGAAAACTACGGTTTTGGAAAACGAGGTTGTTTTTACAACTGAAGCGGTGGTTGAAACGTTCGTAATTCCGCTCATCAATCCGGATGAAACAACGCGCATGACAACCTTGAAAGCAGATTTGGATCACTCTCCGGCTCGTCGCGATATTCAAGCGGTTGTTACAGCCATGTCGCCCGGAGTAACGGTTGATCCGGTTACGCAAGAACTGCACTTCAAAGGAACCCGTTCAGATGCGGTGCAGTACATTGTAGACGGGGTAAAAATTATGGGCGCATTCACCTCCATTCCGGCAAGTGGCGTGGGAAGTGTTTCTGTTTACACTGGAGGCGTTCCGGCGAAGTACGGCGATCTCACAGGAGGGGTAGTTATTGTAGAAAGTGTAAGCTACTTTGATTTGTACAACGAATGGATCAATAAGAACCGGTAAATTCACTGAATGATAGTTGGACGTCGCATATCGAAACTGACGGATGAGGAGCTTGTTCATCGTTTTCGCCATCATAAAGAGGCCAAGGTGGTGGGCGAGCTCTTTAATCGTTATGCGCTGTCTGTTCTTGGTATTTGCCGAAAGTACAATGCGGATGATTCTTCTGCTGAAGATGCCGCTATGCAGGTGTTTGAGCTCCTGTTCTCACTGCTCGAAAAACATGATATTCAACGATTTGGCCCTTGGCTCATGATGGTTACCCGTAACCATTGCCTTATGCAATTGCGCAAGAAAGATGTTGTTCGCGCGAGCAGCGCGGATGAACAAGCTTTGATGAAGATAGAAGCCGAAAGTGCAGAGAATGCGGTCAACAAAGAAACGATGTTGCAGCTCATGGAAACAAAAATGGATGAGCTCAAACCGGAACAAAAAAGTTGTCTGGAGATGTTTTACAAAGAGCGCATGACCTATTCAGAAATTGCGACAGCCCTAGGGATGGATGAGAAATCTGTGAAGAGCCACCTCCAAAACGGAAAGAGAAACCTGAAACTACTGATGACCAAATGAAACCAATGTTCCATAACTATGATGAGCGCATCTCGCGGTACACGTCGAACAACATGACCCGCGAAGAACGCTATGCCTTTGAAGAGGAAATGTTGGAAAATGAGGCCTTGGCAGATGCTGTAGAAGGTGCTGCTCTTTTAAATCACGCTCCCACATCTTTGAAACGCATTCGTTTCAAATCTACACTTCGATTTCTGTGGTTGCTAGGACTTATTGTGGTTTTAGCTTTAACTGCTTATTTGCTGCAAGATAAAACCGAGGCCGTAGGGGGCTCTGTGCAAACGGTCGCCTCTTCCCTCGATGTGGAACGATCCATAGTGTTGGAAGAACAGTCCAACGATTCTGT
>JBJOIB010000026.1:0-8303 GCA_046047375.1 Bacteroidota bacterium | reverse complement strand
TCGAACAAAGCAGGTGGTGTAACAGGTCAGTCGAACCCAATTGGCGATCCTTTTGACGTAGACTACGTAGCCCATGAAATGGGACACCAGTTCGGTGGAAATCACACCCAGAACAACTCGTGTAACCGCTCTTCTTCTGCCGCTTATGAGCCTGGTAGCGCGTCAACAATCATGGGATACGCTGGTATTTGCTCTCCCAACCTTCAGTCGAACTCAGATGCTTACTTCCATAACCACAGCTACAATGAGATTCGCGTGTTTTCAAACTCCGGAAGCGGAAATTCTTGTCCGGTCATCACCAATACGGGCAACACCCCTCCTACTGTTGATGCTGGCGTTGGTGGTTGGACTATTCCGATCTCAACTCCTTTTGAATTGACAGCTGTTGGAAACGATGTGAATGGCGATTTGATCACCTACAACTGGGAGCAGTATGATCTAGGTCCTGCAACAGCTAGCGGAGACAATAACTTGACGAACCCAAGTGGAAATCAGCCTATTTTCCGCTCTTGGAATGCTACTACAAGTCCTACAAGGGTATTCCCACGCATTCAAGACCTTGTGAACAATACTACCACCATTGGTGAACATCTTCCTACTTATTCTCGAAATCTGCAATTCCGTTGCACCGTTCGGGACAACCGCGCTGGTGGCGGCGGTGTAAACGATGATAACGTGACTTTTGCCGTTTCCAACGCAGCAGGACCATTTGTTGTGACCGCTCCGAATACGGCGGTAACCTACCCTGGTAACACTATTCAAACTGTAACCTGGAACGTTGCGAATACCAATGCCTCTCCGGTAAATGCGGCGAACGTAGACATTTTCCTTTCCCTTGACGGTGGATATACCTGGCCTATCGTTCTCCTTTCTGGAACTCCAAACGATGGTTCACAAGCCGTTTTAATTCCGGCTGGTCAAACCACTACCGCTCGAATTAAAGTAAAGGCTTCAAACAACATCTTCTTTGACATCTCAAATACCAATTTCACTATTGGTCCGGCTATAGGCAACAATGATTGGGACGCTGGAATTGCAGGCATTACCTCTCCTGTTGGTGATTTTTGTTCTGGAACAGTAACACCTGAGGTATCTGTTGTGAATGCTGGTCAGCAAACCATTACCAGCTTTACGCTGACTTACAACATTGATGGAGGAACAAACAGCACATTTAACTGGACAGGTTCCATTTCAACAGGTCAGACAACTGTTGTAACTCTTCCGGCTCAAACGCCAGGAACAGGAGCACATACATTCAATGTGACGGTATCCAACCCGAATGGAAATGCCGACCAGAATGCTACAAACAACAGTAGCTCATCGAATTTCTCTACAGTCTCAGGAGCAACAGTAGCAACTTTAACATTATTGACAGACTGTTGGGGTGAGGAAGTTTCATGGAACTTGACAAGCAGTTCAGGTACTGTTATCGCCAGTGTTGCTGGAGGAACTCTTGCTGATCAGACAACATTTACACAAGACTTTTGTCTGGCTTCTGGATGTTATGACTTCAACATTTTCGATTCATTCGGTGATGGGTTATCAGGAATAGCTTCGGGATGTGCAATAGACGGAAACTATACCATTACAGACAGTTTTGGTAACGTTTTAGTACAGATGGGTGCTCCGAATTACGGTTCAGGCACAACACACAATTTCTGTGTTCCGCTGGGAACTCCGGGGTGTACAGATGTTAACGCCTGTAACTACGACGCTGCCGCCACCGTTGATGATGGCAGCTGTGATTACTCATGTTTTGGATGTACAAACAGTTCAGCTTGCAATTATAGTCCTGCTGCTACTATCGATGACGGATCATGTATTCTTCCGAACGGATGTACCAATGCAGCGGCATGTAACTACAACCCGGCTGCTACATGTGATGATGGATCATGTATCCTTCCGAACGGATGTACTAATGCAGCGGCATGTAACTACAACCCTGCAGCGACTTGTGATGATGGTTCATGTATCCTTCCAAACGGATGTACCAATGCAGCGGCGTGCAACTACAACCCTGCAGCGACTTGTGATGATGGTTCATGTGTGCTTCCAAATGGATGCACCAATGCAGCTGCTTGTAACTACAATCCTTCCGCTACTTGCGATGATGGCTCTTGTGTACTTCCGAACGGTTGTACAGATAATACTGCTTGCAATTACTCGCCTGCAGCCACTTGCGATAACGGAAGTTGCACATATGCGTCGACCTACTATGCGGATGCAGATGGAGATGGCTTTGGGGATGCTTCTAATTCATCTTTGCTGTGTTCTGCACAAGCGGGGTATGTAACCAATAGTTCTGATTGTGATGATACACGCAACGACGTATACCCGGGTGCACCAGGAACTGCGGAAGGAATTGACAACAACTGTAACTCCGTGATCGACCCAACCGAACAGTTGGTTTGTGTTGGTGACTTCAACAACGATGGTAACATCAATATCGCAGACATGCTGGTCTTGTTGAGTAATTTCGGTTGCACGAACGCATGTGTGGCTGATCTCAACAATGACGGACAAGTGAATTC
This sequence comes from Bacteroidota bacterium, assembly GCA_046047375.1. GTDB lineage: Bacteria > Bacteroidota > Bacteroidia > Flavobacteriales_D > Sanyastnellaceae > RI-182. The sequence continues at coordinate 5,772 of JBJOIB010000026.1, read as the reverse complement.
AGCGGATGCGCTGATGTTTTTCGGAATCTTCGGATCAAGCTGTAACTAAATTAACCTAGATTGCATTTCGTGAGAAAATTAATCACCATCATATTGACCCTGAGCGTATTGATCGCTCAGGGTCAAATTTTACCAGAACATTGGAGTGAAATGATGGAAGATCCTTCCATTAATTTCTATGATGTTCAGCGATCATTTGACCAATATTGGGAAGGACGAGAAGTAGAAAAAGGCAAAGGATTCAAGCAGTTTAAACGCTGGGAGTGGTTTATGACACCACGCGTTTACCCGAGTGGAAATCGAATGGCTCCTACGGAGGCTTGGAATAATCTTCAAGACGAGTTACGCAGTCAACAATCTGCATCGCGCAGCATGACTGGTGTATGGACCTATTTTGGGAACACTTCTGTTCCTGGAAATGGTGGTGGAGCTGGTCGCGTTAACATGGTTCGCAACCAGCCGGGAAGCACGTCTATTTATTATGCATGTGCCCCAGGAGGTGGTTTATGGAAAACCGTTAATTCGGGAAATACATGGACCTTAATGAACACCGATTTATTGGCTAGTATAGGTGTTAGCGATATCGCCATAGATCCTACAGATGCAAACACATTGTACATCGCAACAGGAGATGGAGACGCCGGAGACACTTACTCTTTGGGCATATTAAAATCAACAGATGGCGGTTCCACATGGGCCAGCACCGGTTTGAACTGGAACGTGACACAGACCAGACGGATAAGCCGGTTGATCATTCACCCAACCAACAGCAACATTTTGATTGCGGCAACCAGCAATGGAATGTACAGAACCACCAACGGAGGAGCTTCATGGGTGCAGACGTTGAGCGGCAACTTTAAGGACGTGGAATGGCGAACAGACAATCCTAATACCGTTTTCTGTACAGGCGACAGCGATAATTTCTTCCGTTCTACGGACAATGGATTTACTTGGACACAAATTACAAGTGGGCTTCCTACGTCTGGGGTTAGTAGAATGGCCATAGGTGTTTCGGAGGCAAATGCGAACGTGGTTTACATTATTGCAGGGAGCTCATCTGACCAAGGTTTTTATGGGTTCTACCGCTCAACCGATGGAGGATCATCTTTCACCACCATGGCAACAACGCCAAATCTACTGGGTTGGTCAGATACCGGCAACGACAGTGGCGGACAAGCATGGTACGATTTGGCTATTGCCTCAAGTCCGTTAAATGCCGATGTTGTATTGATTGGAGGTGTAAACGTTTGGCGTTCAGTTAATGGCGGCTCAACATGGTCGTGTGTAGGGCATTGGTATGGTGCTTCTGGCATTCCATATGTGCATGCAGACAATCACGGCTTTCAATTCATTTCAGGAACCAACACTTTATTGGTTGGTGGTGATGGCGGAGTATTTCGTTCAACAAATGCTGGCACTACCTTTTCTGACATTTCCGGGAACATCGAAATTGGTCAACAATACCGATTGGGTGTATCTCAAACGAATCAAACGCGCGTAATAACAGGATGGCAAGACAACGGAACCAATTTAAGGGATGGCGCGAATAACTGGACGCGTGTTTTAGGGGGCGATGGTTTCGAGTCCATTATTGATCCGACAAATGCGAATATTATGTATGGCGCCTTGTATTATGGTTCAATCAACAAATCAACAAACGGCGGCGCATCTTTTTCGAATATTGTTTCGAGCAATGGAACCGGGGTGAATGCATCGGGAAATTGGCTAACACCATACATTCTCGATCCGGTAACACCTTCGACCATGTACGTAGGTAAATCAACCGTTTTCAAATCTACCAATGGTGGCTCAACCTGGACCGAATTAGGCAGCACAGGCGGTGGAAATATGGATGAAATCGCTGTTGCGAAGTCCAATACCAACTACATCTATTGTTCTAAAGGGGCATCATTGTACCGATCTACAGATGGATTTAATTTCACAGCTCTTTCGGGGTATCCAAATCAATACATTACCTATATCGCTGTTGATCCAAACGATGAGAACCGCGTTTGGATTACACTTTCTGGCTACACGAACAATCAAAAAGTCTATTACTCGAGCAATGCCGGAGTAAGCTGGACCAACTTTTCCAGCGGTTTGCCAAATATTCCTGCGAACTGTATTGTCTATCAGGAAGGCACTTCCGATGGCTTATATGTTGGTACGGATGCTGGAACGTATTATCGTGATAGCTCATTTTCCAGCTGGCAGCCGTACAAAGATGGTTTACCGAATTGTGTGGTCACAGAATTGGAGATCCAATATAGTTCAAACACAATCGTCGCATCCACCTATGGACGAGGTCTTTGGCATGCACCGTTGTATGCCTTGCCAGCGTTTGATGCTGGAATAGTGAGTATCGAGGAACCGATTGGAACCATTTGTCTTCCTACGATCGAACCATCTATCACTTTTGGAAATTTCGGTGAGAATGATGTTACAAGCGTGGAATTTGAATATGGCAAAGTTGGCGAGCCATTCATGACCTATTCATGGACAGGCAATTTGACGACAGGCGAAACGACATCCATCCAGCTTCCCTCCTATGACTTTGGCACTGGCGCATCAGTGTTTGAGGTTTCGATAGTTTCAGTTAATGGTCTTGGTTCAGACGAAGGATTGTTGAACAACACCTTGACGTCCGATTATTATGTTTCAGGGGGAATAAATGAGACCAACCTAACCATATTAACCGATTGTTGGGGAAATGAGACCTCTTGGACAGTTACGGATGAAAATGGAGTTGAACTTTATTCCGAAGGAAATTTCCCATCAAATTCAACCTTAAATTTCACCCTTTGTTTACCAGATGGCTGCTTCAATTTGAACGTATCAGACACGTATGGTGATGGTTTGAATGGTACGCTGTATGGTTGTGGAACAGACGGTGATTTTTACATGACTGACTCAGAAGGAAATGTATTGGCTGAAATGGCTACTCCCGCATTCGGTTTTGGAGTGAGCATTCCATTTTGCATAACTTCTCCTGACGTACCTGGCTGTACAGATGTATCGGCATGTAACTACAACGAACTCGCAACTGTTGAAGATGGCACTTGTGTATATCCTACACTCTATTATGCTGATAGCGATGGGGATGGCTTTGGTGATCCGGGCAATTCAACATTCAGTTGTGATATGCCACTTGGTTACACCACTGACAGTGGTGATTGTGATGATACTAGAAATGATGTATATCCGGGTGCACCGGGCACGGCAGAGGGGGTCGATAACAATTGCAATTCCGTGATTGATCCTGAAGAGTCCGTTCCATGTATGGGTGATTTCAACGATGACGGAAGCATCAATGTTAGTGATTTGCTGTATCTATTATCTGAGTTCGGATGCACTTCGAGTTGTGCTGCTGACATGAATGGTGATGGTGCTGTAAATTCGGGGGATGCTTTGATGTTTTTTGGGTTGTTTGGATTGGATTGCCCTTGATTTCACGACTGATTTCTTTCGTTTTATTCCTATCCGCAAAGTGTAAAATTTTACACTTTGCGGATAGGAATAAACGGAAATTTGCCCCTACGCCAGCACACTTAGGCTATTTCTGAAATTCCCACGCACTTAACCTAAAACTTATTACGAATTCTCGTTGCTCTTCACGAGCGACTAAAAAACTGCTACTTTCACTTTACAATTCTATGTAAATGAAACGTACGCCACTTCTACTGCTTGCCATCTTATCGCTATTATTCGTAGGATGCTCCAATGATGATCAAAAAATGTTGATCCCGGATGAAGCCTTTAGCGCCTATATATCCGCATATACGACAGGAGTAGTATCTACATCCTCCTCTATTGATATTGTTTTCAATGAGCCAGTAGGAGGCGAAAACTATCACGAATCAACTCCTCCTAATTGCTTTTCAACTTCACCGCAATTGGCTGGGAAACTCAAGTGGCTTAATGAATATACGTTGTCTTTCGTGCCGGATGAGCCAATGCCTTCAGGAAAACTATACGAAGCTGACCTGAAGCTCTCTGATTTGATGAATGTGCCATCAGAACATGCTCATTTCAAGTTTGCCTTCCGAACAATGCAACAGCATCTTACATCGCAAATCCTTAGTACAGGCAATTACGACGACAACAATCTGTCTCTCATTTTTATCTCAGGTGTTGTTCGAAGTTCAGATGCGGCAATATCTGATCTGATCGAAAGATCTTTCTCCGCCTCGCAAGCTGGCAAATCGCTTAGCATCGCTTGGCGACATATAGATGCTCAAACCCATGAATTCACCATAGACAGCATTGTTCGCACCGAAAAAGCAGGTGAAATATCTATGCTCCTCAATGGAGCTCCATTGAATTCTGAAACCAATGAATCGTTCACTCAGAGAATCGCTGGATTGTCGGAGTTTTCTGTTTTTCAATCTTATGTCGTACAACAACCGGAGCAGCATGCTGTCATTGTTTTCAGTGATCCACTTGAATCGAATCAAAATCTTTCTGGATTGATTCAAATCAATGGGATTGACTTTCGGTCTGTGATCAATGGGAATGAGCTCAAGATTTATCCTACGAATCGACTAAACGGACAAGTTGACATTGAAATATTCCCCGGACTAATTAATCGCGCAGGATATAAATCCGAGGATAATCTATTGCTTAGTTTTTTCTTCGATAGCCATAAGCCTGAAGTTCGCATTAGTCAAACACAACGAACCATCCTCCCCTCTTCCAATGGCATGAGTATGTCATTCGAAGCCGTTTCCCTGAATGAAGTAACCGTTAAAGTCATTCGCATCTACCAAGAAAATGTGCACCAATTCTTACAGGTGAATGATTTAAATGGGAATTACGAATTGCAACGTGTGGCAAGACCTGTAATAACGAGAAGTGTGAGCCTGAAGGGAATGGCAGCTGATTTAGGAAAATGGAACACCTTCTACCTCGATTTGTCCGACATCATTGAGGTTGAACCGGGAGCAATTTATCATTGTGAAATCTCCTTCTCAAAGAAACAAGCTATCTACCCTTGCGAAGATGATGACGCCACTGAGGCCGACGATGAAAGTGAAACATGGGCTGATGACGAAAATGAAGCAAGCTGGTGGGATAGTGTTGAAGGTTACTATGACTATGATTGGTATTACTACGACTACGACTACACAGAGAGAGAAAATCCTTGCTCAAACAGCTATTACCATAGTGGCCGTAAAATAACCTTCAACGTTCTTTCTTCGGATATCGCCCTTGTGGCAAAAAAAGAAATGAACGGAAAATGGCAAACATGGGCCACAGATATTGTGAATGGTAAGCCATTACAAGGAGTTGAGATGTCCTTCAGGAACTTCCAAGGTAGTATCATAGCAACAAGCACTTCCGATGCTGAAGGCCACATATCAGTAGACTTCGGTGAAAACGTACCGTACATACTTCAAGGAGTTCGAAACGGTCAGTTTGCCTATCTCAAACTTGCCTCTGGGAATAGTTTGAATCTTTCCAGATTCGATATCGAAGGCACAGCCACCTCTGAAGGAATGAAAGGCTTCATCTATGGAGAACGTGGTGTATGGCGCCCTGGAGACACCTTGTTTCTCGGTTTTATGCTCGACCCAGGGACGAACATTCTTCCGAATGGGCATCCAGTTAAAATTCAAGTGTTCGATGCACGCAACAAGCTTATTTTCAAATCGACTGTCTCAGGGGTTAAATCTGGACATTATGCTTGGGCAGTTCCGACCAATATGGATGCTCCTACCGGTTTATGGCATGCATATGTTAAAATAGGCAATGCTAGTTTTTCAAAATCGTTGC
>JBJOIB010000025.1:0-11551 GCA_046047375.1 Bacteroidota bacterium | reverse complement strand
TTTAATGCTGCATCTTTATGCGCGAATCTTTCATTGCATGAAACCATTTCTCACCATTGGGTTGTTGGTGCTGTCGAACGCTTTTATGACTTTGGCGTGGTACGGCCATTTGAAATTTCAACACTGGAAAGCACTTGAAAAAGCTGGTTTTATTGGCATTGTGCTTATCAGTTGGGGGATAGCACTGTTTGAATACTTCTTTCAAGTGCCCGCCAACCGCATAGGCTACCAAGGCAACGGGGGGCCGTTTTCTTTGGTAGAGCTGAAGGTTTTGCAAGAAGTCATCACCCTTGTGGTTTTTTTGGTGTTCTCCTTGTTGTTTTTTCGCAACGAAGAGCTCAAATGGAACCACGGTGTGGGCTTTGTTTTCTTGGTGTTGGCGGTATTCTTCGTGTTTAAGAAGTGGTAATCAAGCGAATAGGGAGCGAAAGGCTACCCTGTTGCGGATGATTTCAGACACCTCTGCCATCGGCACGCGGTCTTGCTTCATAGAATCGCGTTCGCGGATGGTTACCGTGTTATCTTCCAATGTTTGGTGGTCAACCGTGATGCAGTATGGCGTTCCAATGGCATCTTGACGACGGTAACGACGGCCAATGGCGTCTTTTTCATCGTATTGTACATTGAAATCAAATTGCAGCTGTTGCATGATTTCGCTGGCTTTTTCTGGCAGACCATCTTTTTTCAGGAGGGGTAAAACGGCTGCTTTTACTGGAGCGAGTGCTGGCGGAATGCGCAACACTGTGCGTTCAGAGCCGTCTTCAAGCGTTTCATCGCGGTAAGCGTTGCTTAGTACGGCGAGGAACATGCGGTCGAGACCAATGGAGGTTTCGATCACATAAGGCAAGTAGTTTTGATTTTCTTCCGGATCGAAGTACTGGAGTTTTTTACCGCTGTATTTCTCGTGATTGGCGAGGTCGAAGTCGGTACGGCTGTGAATTCCTTCCAGTTCTTTGAATCCCATTGGGAAGTTGAATTCGATATCACACGCGGCATCAGCGTAGTGAGCGAGCTTCACGTGATCGTGGAACTTGTAGTTTTCCTCTCCCAGGCCGAGGGCTTTGTGCCAACGGATACGCTCGTTTTTCCAGTAGTCATACCATTCTTTTTGCGTGCCCGGTTTGATGAAGAACTGCATCTCCATTTGTTCAAATTCGCGCATGCGGAAGATGAATTGGCGTGCGATGATTTCGTTGCGGAAAGCTTTTCCGATTTGTGCGATGCCGAAAGGAATTTTCATCCGTCCGCTTTTCTGCACGTTGAGGAAGTTCACAAAGATACCTTGTGCTGTTTCCGGACGTAGGTAAATGATTCCGGAGTCACCAGAAACAGCCCCCAATTCGGTTTTGAACATAAGGTTAAACTGGCGCACATCGGTCCAATTGCGTGATCCTGTTTCCGGATCTGCAATTTCGAGGTCTTCAATGATTTGTTTAACACCGGCGAGGTCTTCGGCTTCCATGCACGATTTAAACCTGCGGTTGATGCCATCTATTTCTTCTTGGCGGCGGAGGACATTCGGATTGGTAGTCCTGAATTGTGCTTCATCGAAGGCGTCGCCAAAACGTTCACGTGCTTTGTCAATGTCTTTTTGAATCTTCGCATCGATTTTCGCTACATGCTCTTCGATGAGCACATCGGCCCGATAGCGTTTTTTTGAATCTTTGTTATCGATAAGTGGGTCATTGAAGGCATCTACGTGTCCTGACGCTTTCCACGTGGTTGGATGCATGAAAATAGAGGCATCAATTCCTACAATGTTTTCGTGCATACGCACCATGGCTGTCCACCAGTACTCTTTGATGTTGTTTTTGAGTTCAACACCTAACTGGCCATAGTCGTAAGCGGCGCTTAGACCATCATATATTTCACTGCTTGGGAATACAAATCCGTATTCTTTAGCATGACCAATTACTTTTTTGAGCTTATCTTCTTGGGTTGCCATGTGCGGTATTTTTCAGGGCGCAAAGGTAAGAAAAGCTATGATTTAAGTTGATAGCTAGCCGTATTAAACGGGAGTTGGCGAAAAAGGGGGGCATAAAAAAAACCGCATAGAGCGGTTTTTCTTAGTTTCTATTGAGTGACTGGATTTCATCATCATCCTCGTCATCGTCATCATCGTTGATATTGCCCGGACCATCGCCTTCATCGCGAATTTCCCCTTCGCGGAAGTTCAATGCGGCGCCCGGTTTGTCTGAAGTGTCAACACTGAATCCGTCATCGTTGTGGCGACGTGTTTCAAGCTCTACGCTGTTCACAGGCTCTAAATCATCCATCTTTTGACAGCCGGTAAGAACCGTTGCCAAAGCAAGGATGAAAAGCGCTATGATGTGTTTAAAATTCTTCATGGGATTATACACCGTCTAACAAATATACAACTTTCTAACGAAAAGTCAAGTCATTTCGTTTCGAAACTTGAAAAATCTGCGGGTAATTCTATCTCTACAAAGGTGCCTATGATAGCGTTTTGATCATCAGAAAGTTCGTATGGGCCGCGGAGTTCGACGTTTTTTCCGGTCATCTTTTTTAACAGTTCTATGCGTCCACCCGTGATGGCCATTCCTTGTGAAATATGGTCATTATTTTCCGCTTTGCTTCGTTTACTGGTCTCAATTCCAATTCCATTGTCGCTAATGCGGAAGGTAATGGCATCGTTGGAGGTTTGTTGAATTTGGACTTGAATTTCACCCAGGCGTTCACTTGGAAGGATGCCGTGCCAAATGCTGTTTTCAAGAAAGGGTTGGAGCAACATTGCGGGTACCTTGGTTCCTTCCTGGTCGATGTTTTCATCGATGTGAATGGAGTAGGTGAATTTATCTTTAAACCGCATGTGTTCTAATTCGAGGTAGAGTTCGAGTCGTTCTATTTCTTCTTTGAGCGATGTAAAATTCACCTGGCTGCTATCGAGGTTTTTGCGAATGAGTTTAGCAAAGCTGCTTAGGTAGCGGTTGGCGCTCAAGCGGTCTTGTCGGTTGATATAGTATTGAATGGAATTGAGCGCGTTGAAGATAAAGTGGCGATTCATGCTCGAATTCAACGTTTGTTGTTCGAGAGAAAGCAAGCGCGAACGGTATTCCAAGCGTTCTTTCTCTAGTTTTTCAGTGGCGGCTTTTTTGCGTTTCAGGTAAACAAAGCGCACAATAAGAACCACGGCGGTGATTTCGCATAAAATGAACCACCATGACAGCCAAAAAGGAGGCTTGATGGTAAAGGCGAATTCTACCGGGGTGCTTGTTTCGCCGTCACTATCGATAGCGCGAACGCGAAACACGTAGTCATCGAAGTCAAGATTTGAATAGGTGGCATAGTTCACTTCCGACAAAGCCTCCCAGTCTGAGTCGATGCCTTCGAGCATGTATTGGTATTGGATTCGCTCCGGGCTGGAAAGAGCGAGGGCATCGAAGAAGAAGGTAATGTGGTTATCGGTGTACGGGAGTATGAGGTTTGAAGGCCATTGGCCGTATGCCTTGAGTTCAACTCCATATTTTGACCATTTTGGCAACTCAAGATTTACGCGTACTTCTTTGATGGTAACGGTTGGGCTTCCTTTCCCATGGCGGGATTTGAACACATCGAGGTCTACCATTCCAAGGGCTTCGCTGGTGCCGAACCACAGTTCGCGGTCGGAGAGGTGTACCGCATTTTGGTTGGTTTCGAGAAATAGCAAGCCGTCATGACGTCCAACACGTGACCATACGGGGCGGGCGTAAGAAAGTGAATGAAACAATCCATCGTTGGTTCCTATCCACACTTCACCTGTGGGGGTTATCTGTATGAAGTTGATGTGGTTTGCCCCGAAGCCGCCTTCAACAGGAAGCAGCTCAATGGTGTTGTCGATCATGCGGCATAATCCACTTTCGGTTCCAATCCAAAGTTGGTTTTCAGGTCCTGCTGCGATGCAGAAAACGGAATTATCAGGCAAGCCTTCTGTTTCCTTCCACCTTCGGGTTTTCCCGTTTTCATAGCTCACCACACCTTCATTGGAGGCGAGCCATACTTGGGATTTTACAGAAACGATGGCGCGAATTTTAATTTCGGGAATTTCCAAAACGGGCACAAACTCCTTGCGGCCTTGTTTTTTAATCCACGCGCCTTTGGCTGTGCCGCACCACAGATCGCCGGTTGCTGTTTCATGCAGGGAATATACCTGCTTTCCCGACAGTTCATGGTCCGCATCCAAGGTTGAAAAGCGGATTCCATCGAACCAAGTTAATCCACCCGCGGTGCCAAACCAGAGCAAGCTATCAGATGTTTGAAGAGAAGCCCACACACGGGAATTTGGAATGCCTTGTTCCAGGTTGAAGGCTGTGAGTGAGTTGTTGATCTTCCGTATTATTCCGTGCTCGTAAGTACCAAACCAGTACGTTGAGTCATTGGTTTTAAGAATGGTCATCACGGTATTACCGGGAAGACCTTGAGCTTGGGTATAATACGAGAATGCCTCCCCGCAGAACTTCTTCAATCCACCGCCATTGGTGCCTATCCATAGGTTTTGTTCACGGTCAATGAGAAGAGCTCGCACATCTACCGGACTTAATCCTTGCGCCTCGCCATAAACCGTTGACTGACCATTGTGAAGGCGAATCAGGCCATCGCGCGATTTCAGCCAAAAGTCATCATTGGTTCCTCCTGCGTAAATGATACCGGTGATATTGGGATTGGGAGTTGCCAGGGTATTTTCGGCGGCAACATACGCACCGTTTGTTAGACGGAAGCGCAGTAGTCCTTGACCAACTGTGGCAATGAGCAATTCAGAGTCGGATACTATACAATCCATAACCGTTGCTCCAATATCATTAGCGCGGATGAGCGTGTCGAGCGAAGAGCCATGCCATCGAAGCACAGCTTGACGTGTGGCAATAATAAGATCGTCTCCTTTGTGCAGGATGCGTTTGACGTGAGCATCAGCGAGTTGCTGTTGTTCCACACGTTGGAGTGTAGCGTTTGAAAACAAGAAAAGCCCTTGTTCGGTTCCTACCCACAGTTCATCCTCGCCGTTGGCGAGCAGGTCGTTCACCTGAGCGCCCGCTTGTTCGAGAGGCAGGCGAAACTGCTTAAATTCGTGCCCGTTGAACGTCGATATTCCGCCCAATGAGCCAAACACCAGCAGGCTATCATGTAGTTCAGTGATGGCGTTCACCTGGTTGTTGAGGAGGCCATTTTGCTTGGAGAAGTTATCGAAGTTGCGGCCATCGAAACGACTGACGCCCCCTAGCGTTCCAATCCAGATGTAACCTAAGTGGTCTTGGTAAAGAGAGCGCACCTGCGATTGCGCCAATCCGTCGGCTGCAGACCATGAAAGAAATGGGTACTGCTGAGCATTCACATATCCTGCGATCAGCAGAAATAGCCATACCAGTTTTTTCATAATTCACTGATGCGTTCCATGAATGACGATAATTTTCGTCGGGAAATTGGCAACTGAACGCCATTGCTCATGACCACCATGCTGTCAGACCGATTGAATTCTTTGAGGTGGTTAGTGATATTGATGACATGCGATTTATGGATGCGGAAGAACATGTGCGGATTCAGTTTTTCTTCGAACAGGCGGATGGTTTTGCTGCTCACATATTTTCTGCCTTCAGTTAAATGCAGTTCCGTGTAACTATCGTGCGCATCGAGGTGAATGATTTCAGCGTAGTTGAGGAAGGCCAGACCGTCTTTGGTGGGAATGGCTATTTTTTCTGCGTTGCTGGTTAGAGCGATGGTTTCGAGCAATCGGGTGATTCGTTCCTCACTTACCAGACTGGTTTTTTTCGAGTCGATTAATTTCACAGCGCGCTCAATCGCTGATCTGAGTTCATCGATGCTGATGGGTTTCTCCAGGTAGTCGACGGCTTTTTCTTTAAATGCACGCAGAGCATGTTCGTTGTGAGCGGTGGTGAAAATGACTTCGAAGGCGCGGTCAGCGATTGATTTGAGCAGAGCAAATCCGTCTTCACCGGGCATCATAATATCGAGAAAAAGCAGGTCGGGCTCCAGTTCATCGGCCATTGATCGGGCTTCTTTTGCGTTGGAGGCGAGACCAACGACTTCAACATCAGGACAAAAATCAGCGATCAGCATGGACAGGTTCTCACGAGCGAGCAGTTCATCATCAACGATCAGAGCGGATATTTTACGCGACACACAAAGAGTTTTACGGGAATGTACAGAATTCTAATTCAATGTAGTTGGTGGAACAACCACGGGTAGTTTACACGGCATCAAAGGTAGTGTATACGTTATAACCGTTTCACAGCTTCCAGAAAATCCGTTAACCGTGTTCGAGCAATAGGCACATGGGTGTGGTTGCTCATGATGGCTTCGCCGCCATCGGTATGAATGTATTCTCGGAGTTCGAGGAGATTGATGATGTGCGACTTGTGTACACGGAAAAATACAGAGGGGTTAAGCAGTTCCTCGAATACTTTCAGGTTTTTGGAATCCATGTACTGCGTTCCATCTTTGAAGGTTATTTCAGTGTACGAACCTTGTCCTTCAAGCCTTACAATATCTGCGGTGTTTACGATTCGGAATCCTTTGGCGTGATAGAGTGTCAATTTTTCGGGATAGGTATTTCCCCGCATGTTTTTTGAAAGTTCTTTGAGGCTGCTGATGTAGTCGACTTTGTTCTGTGCACTAGCGCTCAGTGTTGCGCGGTAATTCAGCAGTTTTTGAACGGCTTGCAGGAGGTCATCAATGTCTATGGGTTTAAGGATATAGTGCACAGCGTTAGCGTTGAAAGCCCGCACGGCGAAATCTTTGAAAGCAGTTACAAAGACCACTTGGAAGTTGAGGTCAGATGTTTTATCGAGCAAGTCGAACCCTTCTGATCCGCTGGGCATTCTGATATCGAGAAAAACCACTTCTGGGGATAGCTGTTCAATGGCAGAGAGGGCTTGATTCACATTACCTGCCTGTCCGACCACGTCAATTTCGGGGCAGAATTCATTGAGCATCATGAGCAGGTTTTCCCTGGCATGCACCTCATCATCCACAATAAGTGCGCGCAGCTTTTCCATTGAGGTGAAGATACGGAAAAACAAGAATAATAGGTCGAACGGGCGCAGGTGGGGAAAAAAGTGAAACATTTTGGTGGTGTAGAGCGTACACGAGCCTACCCATAAAATAAAACCTAACTAATTATGATGGATCTCTTTGGCTTTCTGAACAAGCTGTCAGTTCAGCTAACCGAGGATCAGACCTACCTCGAAATTGACTACCGACCCATGCATGGTGCGGCGTTGTACGACATTTGTGACGTGAACGGGCGCATCATTAAGACGGGGAAGTACAAAGGAAAATCGATGCGCATTGCCGTGAATGATCTACTTTCTTCGGCATACGTCTTTCTGATTTTAGACGGGGATCAGATCCGCAGCAAGCGATTTACTATTGAGCGTTAGCCCACATCGTTAAAAACGATTCGCCCCAAATTGGGTCTTCAATGTGTGCCATGTGGCCGCATTTCGGGGCTGATGCAAACAATGCAAAATTCACTTCTTGATGTTCTGCAACGGATTCAATTGGGTTCAATCGGGGATCATCAGCTCCTATGAACAGGGAGCATTTCGCGCGGTGGGATTTCACCGTATTCAGATGATCATGTCTGTTTTTCATAGCCAGCAATGCTGCTGAAATAGCTTCAGTGGGCATGGAGCAGGCGGTAGTGATTAAGGCTTCTACTTCTGATGAATGGGCCTCTTTTTTCGATGGAGTGAATAGGGATTGAATAGTGGTTCGCACGAAGCGGTTTTTATTCTCTTGAACAGCAGCCACCGCTCGATCGCGGTAGGCTTTTTTTTCTTCTGAATCGGGCCTAGAAGTGGACTGAAATAAGGCCATTTTCTGAATGGATGAGGGCTTTTGATGAAGCATCTCGGATGCCACATATCCGCCCATGGAATGTCCGGCTACCCAAAATCTACCTACATCTTCTTGTTGCAAAGCGAGCAATATGGACTCAGCCAAATCAGGTATGGAGTATTGCTTCTCAAGGGGGGATTTTCCGTGTCCGGGAAACTCAGGAATCCATACAGGATGGTTTTTGAAGGCATGAAGAAACGGGTTCCACATGGTTGCAACCTCCATAAAGCCCGGAATCAGCACCACGGGGATTTCATATTCGCTGGTGTGATGGCGTGTCAGTTCAATCTTCATGGACAATCATTCGCAAATGCGGCCATAAAAATAAGTAAATCATCTGCACCGGTTTGTCCATTGTTGTTGAGGTCAGCAACACACGATCCGCTGCAGCCTATGTTGGAGAGGAAGACCAAGAAGTCTTGAATATCTGTTGTGCCATCGTTGTTGAAATCGGTAGGGCAAAAGCAGCTTTCAGGCGCGTCGAACAAGGCAGACAGGGTAAGGTTGCAGGATGGATCAGCAGAGAACGAGGCAGATACATCGACGGGCAAGCCTGAGCTATTCAAGTTGGTAAGGGTAACGATTTGTGGGCTACCGGATATCGTGAAAGACTGTCCGTTCACCAGCAGAGACCCAGAGGCGGGAGCATTTGTGTAAACCACTACTAGGTCTTGAGAGAAGCTATTTGTGAGTGGGTCGCAAGCTGATTGGGAACCTGGGACTATTTGTGTAACATCACAAGGTGGGGCGCTACCCGACCAGAATGAGGGGCCAACATCATTTCCTCCTCCGTTGAACGTGTAAGGGGCGATTCCGCTCACAAAGCCGCCAACGGTCCATATTCCCGCAGACACCGCGGTAGCTGCTCCAGTTTGTCCTGCGCTTCCCCAAGCTACATAATCAAGCAAATCAGCAGGATTGGCAGAAGATCCACCGCTTCGAACCAAGGTGAGTTGGCTGTTACTGATGGCAGGGTTCCATGCGTTCCATTGCAGGGTGACAGAGCTTCCTGAAGACAGATTGGTGGAGCCAGAGATGGTTGTTAACGATGCGAGAAGAGCGCAGCTTCCGTTGCTACAGATTTGCAACGATGAAACAGACGAGGTGCAAGAGCCGAAGTTGGTGATGGTAAACTGCTCGAGGGCGTCATTTACAGAAGTGATACGAAAATCGGCGCAACATGACGCAGGTGCTGTAAAGAGGTTGTTTTCGGTAATGGAGCAATCCGTATTGGTAGTAAAGAAAGCGGTCACATTCACAGGTAGTCCATTGGAAGGCAGGTTGTTCAAGCTAATGGTTTGCGGGCTACCTTGGATGGTGAAGAATGAACCATTTACATTGATCAAGCCGCTTGCAGGTGGTGCTTCATATTCCAGAATGAGTTGTTGAGAATAGGTATTTGTTGCGGGGTTACAGGCGGTTTGTGTTCCCGGAGTTATAGAGATGATGTTGCAACCACCAACAGTCCACCCGATATCCGAAAACATACCCAAAACGATTGGTCCGGGATTGTGGTTCGCTTCAGCCGAGCCGATAAACGGGGTCATGAGAGAGTTCACATTTCCTGCAGGGTAGGTTCCTTCATTGAGATGTGAGTAGCTTGAGCCCGAAGACCACGTTGAAGGGGCGTAGAGGCGGGGTCTGTTGCCGCTGTTGGCGGCTAAGCCATCGGCGCCGTTCCAGTAGAGGTTGTTGGAGGTGAAGGCGGCAAATCGAGCGGCACCTGTAGTAAGGTCTAGCACGTCTGTGCCGTCGAGTTGTTCCACGAAGGTATCGTAGATGATGGGGTCGCCTGAGAGACCAATGGTACCAGTTGAGCCAGATACAGAGGCACTACCTTGGAAGCCCAGTCCATGCCCGAGCTCATGAAGCACAACCGTTACGAAATCGTATTGGCCTGAGGGCGTGTTTCCATCCGTACCGAAATACCAGTTTGCGGAGGAATTGAAGGTACAAGAGATGTCTACGGAGCTGATGCTTAGGTCTTGTCCGCGCAGTTTGTTAGCCAAAGCAGAGGGGTAGAATGTATTGGGCAGAGGTGCATTGGGAAAGTTGCGATAGAACCCATCAGCGCCGGCAAACCCCAAAGTTCCACCAGTCAAGGCTTGCCAGTTGGCGTTGATGATGATAGGCACGCCAGAGGTAAGAGTTGAGGCCCAGATATCGACCGCGTATTCGAAGGCGTTTTGAGCAGCCACCGAGAAGCCGTTGTAATTCA
Source organism: Bacteroidota bacterium (assembly GCA_046047375.1). Classification (GTDB taxonomy): domain Bacteria; phylum Bacteroidota; class Bacteroidia; order Flavobacteriales_D; family Sanyastnellaceae; genus RI-182. The sequence goes on along the minus strand of JBJOIB010000025.1, from coordinate 1,482 downwards.
CAGAGATCACCACATCGCGTTCAGCATTGGGGTCGAACGAAGCCGGCGGTGGAATAAACGTAAATTGGTCGATTCCTGTACCTTGAAGTCCATGTTCGCAGCCTACATGCCCTTGTTTGGCATTTGGGAAGCCACAGATAATTTGATTGAAAGCTGCAATAGGTACAAAAAGCAGCACAAAGAGTGGGAGTAGTGCGCGCATGAGATTTGGTTGGTTCTCTATAAAGCAGAGGAAGTTACAAAATTTAGTGACACTGAGGATGTTGGGTTAAAAATTGATACTGGATGGCTGAATGGTTTGCTAAAATTCATAGAAATGCCATAATTTTGAGACATGTCACAATTTGCATCGAACATAAAGCATTTGCGCGCTGAGCGCGGATTAACGCAACAGCAATTGGCTGAGGCTTTGGGCTTGAATCGTCCGGTTATTGGTGCCTATGAGGAGGGTCGTTCAGAGCCGAAGATTTCCACCTTGGTTCACATGGCGAGTTTTTTTCAGGTGAGTTTAGACCGATTGCTAGGGGAAGATATACAGGCGGGTTCTGTTCGCACGGGCAGTGGGTTGCAGGTATTGCCGTTACCTGTTGACAGGGCTACGGGCGAGGAGTTGATCACCGTTGTTCCGGTGCGAGCCTCAGCGGGGTACCACAGCAATTTTGGGGACTTGGAATACATTGAGTCGTTGCCCCGTTTCGACTTGCCGGTAAAGGAATTAGCAAGGGACCGAACGTACCGTTTGTTTCAGATTGAGGGAGACAGCATGTTACCGCTGGAATCAGGCAGTTATGTATTAGGATCCTATGAAAGTGATCACCGCAGGATTGGTGGTGGCCAAAGGTATGTGGTGGTTACTGGGGAAGATGTTGTTTTTAAACGCGTAGAAACCGACTATGAGCGATCCTGCTACAGGTTGATTTCAGAGAACCCGGCTTACGAGACCTATGAAGTACCTATGGAAGAGGTGAAGGAGTTTTGGCAGATTCGCGCCTATTTGAGTTTTGGCTTTCCGGGCGGGGTTGGTTATGGACAGCTGGAAGAGATACTTCGCATACTGCGATCGATGGAGCAGGCGAAATAGCTCGTTTTTCAATCTATTAAGCGCCAACAGCTACCACTTCTTCCACATCTTGGATATGTGCTTTGAGTAGGTTTTCAATTCCGCCTTTGAGCGTTTGCATAGAGCTTGGGCATCCACTGCATGCACCCCGCATGGTTACGTAAACTTTTCCTTCTTTGTAAGCGTGAAAATCGATAGCGCCACCATCTTGTTCTACAGCTGGTCGAACGAATTCATCGAGTAAGAACTTGATTTGCTCATCGTGTTCTGAAGGTTCAGAGGGAACATCGTGCAAATGGGCTTTCTGTTCAGAGGGAGCAGACTCTTGTGAAGTCTGAGAAGCGCTATTTTGCAAGCCTTCAGGTACATAAGCTACGGCGATTTCGTTATCGAGCAGCCATTCGCGAATGTACTCACGCAGT